>DATCJI010000124.1:0-2873 GCA_036562835.1 Xanthobacteraceae bacterium
CGGTTGCTGCCATTGCACCGCAGCTCCTCGCATGCGTGCATCTCGTCGAGAAACGCGAGCTTGTGCGCGAATTTCGGGTTGATTTCGGCATCGGGCACATCGCCGCCCGCGGGCACATAAAGATTGTGCAGCATGACCGGATCGCGCAGCCCCGCGCGCTCGCCGAGCACCGCCGAGACGTGACGGCAGTCGTGCTTGCCGCAGAACGCCTGGCTCTTGACCGCCTCGAAGGGCAGCCGTGAGAGCACGACAACGCCGTGATAGCCCTTCTGTCCGTTCAGCGCGATGTGCGCATAGCCCAGAGCCTTGAAACGCTTTTGCGGAAACTTGTCGTCCGGGCATTTCGTTTCCTGCAGGCACAGCACGTCGGGCTGCACGGCGCGCAGAAACTTCAGCACGCTGTTGATGCGCAGCCGCACCGAATTGATGTTCCAGGTGGCGATCGTCAGCCGCATGCGCGGCAATATAGGACGCGCAATACGCCCGCGCATGCATTGCCGCGGCAAGCGCCGATCTTGACCCGTCATCCTGAGGCGCTCGGCGCAATGCGCCGAGCCTCGAAGGGTGCGGCCGACGCGATTACTTATCGGTTTTTGCCGGACCGTTGGCCTTCACAAGTCGCCCGGCGCGCCGCTTGCTGAGCCGGCGCACGGCGTCCCAATTACTGCTGATGAGTGCTTCCTTTTTGGCTCGCGACCAACCTTTAAGCTGCCGCTCGACGGCAATGGCATCCGTTATCTGTTGAAAATATTCCGACCAGACCAGCGTGACAGGTCTGCGCAACGAGGTATAGCCCGGGTAAACGCCTGCTTGATGTTCGGCAATTCGCTTTGTCAAATCCTCACCGGTCGCACAACCGATGTAATACGACCCGTCGGCACATTTGAGCATATAGACGAATGCACCCATGCCTTGGTGAACGGCTACCCGCGATCGGGGCCGCCATCCTTCGAGGCTCGCTCACTTCGTTCGCTCGCGCCTCAGGATGACGGATGTATGTTCGTGGTAATGGATACTACTGCGCGTAGCGGGTGTAATCGACGCGGAAGATGGAGGGATCGGGACGCTTGCTGGTGTCCAGGTTGGAAACCGCGACCGTGGTGTCGTATCCCTGCGGGTCGGTCACCGTCCACTGCTTGAGCTGATAATCCTTCACGCCGAACATCATCATCAGGCGGCTCGTGCCGATGAGCGCCTGCCGCTCCTCGATGATGATGGTGAGGTACATGTCGTCCGAACGCACACCAATGACGTTGGTGTCGCGCAGAAGGTCGATGCGGTCCGCGAGCAGGAAGCGCAGTGGCGTCTGCGAGAGCGGATAGGAATCCTGCGTACCCAATCTGCGGTCGCGAACCACGACCGATTGCCCGTCGGCGACGATCTGGATCGGACTCGGGGCGTCGTATTCGAAGCGCACCTTGCCGGGCTTGAGCAGGTAAAGCTCGCCCTTTACGCGGCTGCCGTCCGGTCCGACCTGGACAAAATTTCCCACGAGCTGCTGCACGCTGGAGAGATACGCGCTCACCTTGTCGACCTGGGCCCGCTGGGTCTGACTGAATCCGGACAGATTGGACGTGGCCGCCGGCGGCTCCGGATCCTTGTCGAGATGGAACAGCGACTTCAGCGTCGAGGTGATCGCTTCTGCCGGGTTTTGCGGCTGCTGCGGCTGTTGCGGGACCGGTGTCGCGGCCGCCTGCGGGGCCGTGCGTTCTTTCTTCAGCGGCGCCGGCGTGGGCAGGGGCACCTGCGCAAAAGCCGGAACCGAAACTCCGCATGCCAGCACTGCGCCGGCCAACATCCCCCACCCCGCGCGACGCATTATGCCCTCGTGCGTTCCCATTTACCCAGCTTTAGCCATGGGTTGTGGCGAGATGACGACTGAATCCCGGCCACTCCTTTTTGGAGTGGATAGCCGGAACAAGTCCGGCCAAGGCGGCGCAATCGCTCAATAGCTTTCCGCGTCCTCCTCGCCGACCAGGATTTCGCGTTTGCCCGCGTGATTCGCCTGGCCGACGACCCCTTCCTTCTCCATGCGCTCCATGAGCGAGGCGGCCCGATTATAGCCGATCTGCAGCCGGCGCTGGATATAACTGGTCGATGCTTTCCGGTCGCGCAGCACAACCTGGACGGCCTGCTGGTAGAGGTCGGCGCCGTCTGCCTGTCCCATTCCGCTCGCATCGAAGACGGGGTTGCCGTCCTCGTCCTCCTCGTCGGCCGCGGTAACCGCTTCGAGATATTGCGGCGTGCCCTGCGCCTTGAGATGCCGCACGACTTTTTCGACTTCCTCGTCAGAGACAAAAGGCCCGTGCACGCGGCTGATGCGCCCGCCGCCCGCCATGTAGAGCATGTCGCCCTGACCGAGCAGTTGCTCCGCACCCTGCTCGCCCAGAATCGTGCGGCTGTCGATTTTCGAGGTGACCTGAAAGGAGACGCGCGTGGGAAAATTCGCCTTTATGGTGCCGGTAATGACGTCCACCGAAGGTCTCTGCGTGGCCAGAATGACGTGAATGCCGGCGGCGCGCGCCATTTGCGCAAGCCGCTGCACGGCTCCTTCGATATCCTTGCCCGCCACCATCATCAGATCGGCCATCTCGTCGACGATGACGACGATGAAGGGCAGCGGCTCGAGATCGAGCTGCTCGTGCTCGTAGATCGCTTCGCCGGTCTCCTTGTCGTAGCCGGTATGCACGGTGCGCGTGAGCTTCTCGTTCTTCGACTTCGCCTCGACCAGACGCGCGTTGTAGCTCTCGACGTTGCGCACGCCGAGCTTCGACATTTTCTTGTAGCGCTCCTCCATCTCGCGCACGGCCCATTTGAGCGCGACCACCGCTTTCTTCGGATCGGTGACGACGGGAGTCAGGAGGTGTGGAATC
>DATCJI010000176.1:0-2770 GCA_036562835.1 Xanthobacteraceae bacterium
GGAGAGAACATCGCCGCGGCGGAGATCGAGGAATGTCTGGCCGTGCATCCGAAAGTGAAGCAGGCCGCCGTGCTGGCGGTTCCCGACGAGCTGCGCGAAGAGGAGGTGATGGCCTGCATCGTGCCCAGAGAAGGGGTGAGCGGCGGTTCCGATCTTGCGCGTGAGCTGTTCGACTGGTGCTACGAAAAGCTTGCGTATTTCAAGGTGCCGGCGTGGTGGCTTTTCAAGTCGGACCTGCCAGTCACCACCTCGCAGCGCGTGCACAAGATTCAGATTTTCCCCGCCGGCGCCGATCCGCGCAAGCAGCCCGGGATAATAGACTTCAGAAGCGTGAAAAAAGCGCCGAGCAAAGCCGCGGCGCATTGAGCATGATCCCGAAAAGTGGGAACCGGTTTTCGGAAAGATCATGCTCAAACAAAGAGGAAGAGCGGAATGACGTTTCGAAGAATAGTCATTCCGCTCTAGGGCAGCGGGATGCGTGTCACTGAGGAATCAGTAGCTGCCGTCATCGCGCGGTATCTGCGCGCACAAGGGGTGGACCGGGTCTTCGCCCTGTGCGGCGGCCACATCATGCCGATTTGGATGCGCGCCGATGCGGAGGGCATCCGCATCATTGACGTGCGCGACGAGCGCGCCGCCGTGCACATGGCGCATGCCCACGCCGAGCTCACGGAAGGTTTGGGTGTTGCCCTGATCACTGCGGGCCCGGGAGTGACTAATGCAGTGACCGGCATTGCCAACGCACACGTTTCGCGCGCACCTGTGCTTGTGCTGTCGGGGACGCCGCCACGGCCCCAGGAAAATCGGGGCGGCTTGCAGGACATGGACCACACGCAAGTCGTGCGTTCCATCACCCGATATGCCCGAACCGTACGCGAGCCGGCGCTCGTCCTGCAGGAGCTTAATGAAGCAGTGGCGCGCGCCTTCGGCGAAGGCGGCGAGCCTGGACCGGTCTACCTCGACTTCCCGACCGATACGCTGCGCGAGGAATTCCCCAAGAGCCTGCTGCTCGACGAGCATTTCCAGAACAAGACGTATCCGGTCCTCTTGCCCGATCCCGCGGCGGTCGCGCGCGCCGCAGACATCATATGGTCGGCGCGCAAACCGCTGGTAATAACCGGACGGGGTGCTCGGCGCGCAGGTCCCGAGCTCGTTCGATTTCTGGACAGGCTGGGCGCCGCCTATCTCGACACAGGCGAAAGCCGCGGGCTCGTACCCGATGACCATCCTTCCGTCGTGGCCGCGATGCGGGGCGGTGTCATGAGCCAGGCCGACCTCGTGATCACCATCGGGCGCCGGCTCGATTTTCAGCTCGCGTACGGCTCGCCCGCGGTGTTTGGGCTGGCCCGCTTCGTGCGCATCGCCGATGCCCCCTCCGAGCTGCGTGACAATCGGCGCGGCGAGGTGGAAATTTTGGCAAGCCCCGCGCAAACGCTCGCGGCGATCACCGAGGCGGCAGGCAATCGCCAGCCCGCAATCGACACCGCATGGATCGGAGGGTTGCGCGCCAAACATCAGGAACGCGCGGTCAAGCTGCGGCAATCCATGGCAAGCGCGGAGGCGTCGGACGGGCGCGTGCATCCCAATCGCATGCTTGCCGCGCTCCAGGAAAAGCTCGACCCGAACGCCATCGTGGTCGTCGACGGCGGCGACTTCCTGAGCTTCGCCAGAGTGGGATTGTCTGCTGCGACCATGCTCGATCCGGGAGCGTTTGGCTGCATTGGGGTCGGCGTCCCGTTCGGGATAGCGGCGAGCCTCGCATGCCCAGATCGACCTGTGCTCGTTGCCACCGGCGACGGTGCGTTCGGCTTCAATGCCATCGAGCTCGACAGCGCAGCTCGCCACCGTGCGCCTGTTGTCATTGCGGTTGCGAACAATGGCGCGTGGCAGGTCGAGGTCTATGACCAAAAGGTGACGCACGGTCGCGTGGTCGGCACGCAGCTGCAATTTTCCGACTATGCGGCCATGGCGCGGGCATTGGGCATGCATGGCGAGCGGGTGGAAAAGCCGGAGCAGCTGGCCGGCGCCGTGGAACGCGCTTTCGCAAACCCGCCCGCATGGCTCGACGTCGTGGTGACGCCGGAAGCGGTTTCCTCCGATGCGAAAACCGGACTCGCCTGGGTGCCAGACCTGCAACCGCTGGCCGCATGGGATGAATCCGAGCGCAAATGGCGGCAGACCTGAATTGATCGCAGGCTGATGTAACGCGGCACTCGATGTGCTCCCCTCCCCCGCGAGCAACGCGCTTGCGCTGCGAGCGTGGGGAGGAGTTGGGGGTGGGGGCTCTTTCTTTGTTTTAGATGTACCCCCACCCCTCACCCCTCCCCACAAAGGGGAGGGGAACGCACCGAGTTTGCGGCTTCATGCGAGCAGTCATCAATGCGGCATTGCCGATATTCGCGCTCATCCTCACGGGCTATCTCTGCGGCCGATTGAACGTTCTTGGCGATCGCGCCGTCGATATTCTGAATCGTTTTGCGGTGTATCTGGCTTTACCGGCCCTGTTGTTTCGGGCCATGACGAAGATCACCTTCGAGCAACTCAATCAGCTCGGTTTCGCCGCGTCATTCGCGGCCGGAATTATCGTGCCGTTCGCGATCGCATTTTTTCTCGCCCGCATGAGAAAGCAGCGGGTGTGTCAGGCGAGCATCGAAGCGCTGGATGCGAGCTACGCCAATGTAGGCTTCATGGGCATTCCGCTCTGCCTCCTGGTTTTCGGCGAGAGCAGCATCCCGGCGGCGGTGATCGCCACCCTGTTCATTGCCTGCCT
>DATCJI010000193.1:0-1568 GCA_036562835.1 Xanthobacteraceae bacterium
GGCAAGGCGCGCGCGACGCGTTGAAGCATTGGTGGCTTGCGCTGCGCTGCGGCTGGCTAGGCGCATTGCTCGGCACCGTGCCGGGTCTCGGCGCGGCCTCGATCGACTGGATCGCGTATGGACACGCGGTCCGCACCGAAAAGAAAGACGCGATGTTCGGCCGCGGCGATATCCGCGGCGTGATCGCGCCGGAAGCCTCCAACAACTCGAAGGAAGGCGGGCATCTCGTCACTACCATCGCCTTCGGCGTGCCGTCGGGCGTTTCGATGGCGGTCTTGCTCAGCGCATTCCTGCTGCACGGGCTCGTACCGGGCCCCGACATGCTGACCAAACATTTGGATGTCACGTTCCTAATCGTGTGGAGCCTGACGCTCGCGCACGTGATCGGCGGCGCGATCTGTCTCGCCGCGAGCGGCACCTTCGCGCGGCTTGCGCGCGTGCCCGCAGGCAAGCTCGTGCCCATCGTGCTCGCGCTCATGTTCCTGAGCGCGTTTCAGGGCTCGCAGAGCTGGGGGGATTTGTACTCGCTTGTCATTTTCGGCGCGGTCGGCTGGTTGATGAAATTGTACAACTGGCCGCGACCGCCGCTGATGCTCGGCTTCGTGCTCGGCACCGTGTTCGAGCGTAATCTGTTCATCTCGACGGAAATCTACGGCTGGACGTGGCTTACCCGCCCCGCGGTGCTTGTCATCTTGGCTGTGACGTTGTGGGTGGTTGCCGGCCCACTGCGCGACAATGCGCGGGACGTGGTCCGCAGCTTTCGCAGCCACGACGGCGCGCGACTTCAGATGACGCCGGCCATCGTGTTCAATGCGGCGCTGCTTGCGACCACGCTTGCTGCTTTGTCGCAGGCGAGCGCTTGGCCGTGGGCGTCGAAGCTGGTGCCCGATACGGCGGCGTACATCGTGCTCACTGCGGGCACGCTCAACCTGATCATGGAGCTGTTCTTCGCGCGCAAGCAGCAGGAGAAGCCGCACGGACACGGCACGATGGACTCGGTTTTCCTCGGACCGATGCCGCTCGCGCCGATGCTGCGTCATTTCGGGTGGATGGCCGCCTTTCTGGCCATCGCCTACGGCATCGGCCTATTATCCGGGCTTTTCGTGCTTATCGTGCTGCACAGCCGGTTCGAATTCGGCGAACGCTGGCGGACGGCGCTGATTTCGGCAGTCGCCGTGATCGGATTATCATGGATCGTGTTCGACCGGATTTTCGCGCTGGTCTGGCCCGAGTCCATTCTCGGCGACATGGTGTCGACCTTGGCACCGAGCTTGCACATCATCTAGGGGCGAGCAGAGGGAGAAAAATGAAAAACGTGTCCTCAAAGGCCTTGATCGCATTGGCGCTCTCATCGACGGCGCTGTTTGCCTCGGGGCAGGCGCAGGACGCCGCCTCGTTCTACAAGGGCAAGACCGTCAATGTGGTGATCGGGTTCAGCCCCGGTGGCGGCTACGATCTTTATGCGCGTGTCGTCGCAAAATACATGAGCAAGCACATTCCGGGCGAGCCGACGCTCGTGGCGCAGAATATGCCGGGCGCGGGCTCGCTGCGCGCGGCGATGTATCTCT
>DATCJI010000196.1:0-9306 GCA_036562835.1 Xanthobacteraceae bacterium
ACCGTTTTCCGAGCGCCGTGGAACTGGGTGTGGCGGCGCGGCATAATCGAGCCCGTCCTCCAGGTCAGGAAATCAGGCGATGACGATTGATCTTTATTACTGGACCACGCCGAACGGCCATAAGGTCACGATTTTTCTGGAAGAAACCGCGATCGGCTACCGCATTATCCCGGTGAATATCGGCAAGGGCGATCAGTTCAAGGCAGATTTTCTCGGTCTTTCTCCTAACAACCGCATTCCGGCCATCGTCGATCATGTCCCCGCGGATGGCGGCGAGCCGCTTGCGGTATTCGAATCCGGCGCCATTCTCCTCTATCTCGCGGAAAAAACCGGCCAATTCCTCTCGCGCAATGCGCGCGCGCGCAGCGACACGATCCAATGGCTGTTCTGGCAAATGGGCAATCTCGGCCCGATGGCCGGGCAGAACAATCATTTCACCCATTATGCCGTGGAGAAGATTCCCTATGCGATGGATCGCTACCGCAACGAGGTGAACCGACTTTATGGCGTGCTCAATAAAAGATTATCGGGGCGCAGCTACGTCGCCGGCGATTATTCGATTGCCGACATGGCGATTTATCCATGGATCGTGCCGTGGAAGCGCCAGGGCCAGAATCTCGACGATTTTCCACATGTGAGGCGCTGGTTCGATGCGATCAGAGCTCGCCCCGCAGTGGCGCGCGCTTATGAGAAAGCCAAGGCGATCAACACGGAAGGCGGTATCCGCACCGCCGAAGAGCGCGCCATTCTTTTCGGCCAGACCGCCGATTCCGTCGAGCGCGCCGCCGCCAAGGCGCGGTGAGCTATCGCTGTGTCCCGGATGCGGTGCACCGCTGATCCGGGACCGTGCAAGACCGTAACGATCCCGGGTCTGCGGCGCACCACTCCGTGTTGCGCCGCGCCCGGGACATGTTACGCCAGATGCGGGATGGCGGGACGGGGACCCTGCGCTTTGGCGGTGATCGGCGCGCGCGGCAGTGTCGCGGTGCCGCGCTGCATGGTGAAGGTATGATCGAGCGAGTACCAGCTGCCCTTCACATCGGCGGCGGGCGCGGACTCGCCGTCGTGACTCACATAATTGCCGATCAGGCGGCGAGTCACTCCGAACTGCACATCTGAGTCAATGAACTTGTCATCCTGCACGTACAGCTGCGTGATCAGGGTCTTGCATCCCTCTTTCCGCGCCAGAAAATGCAGATGCGCCGGCCGCATGTTGTGGCGGCCCTGCGCGCGCAGCAGCTCGCCCGTCGGGCCGTCGATCGGGATCGGATAGCCCGCGGGCTTGACCGTGCGGAATGATATTGCGCCCCTCTCGTCGGCAAGGAATCTGCCGCGCAGGTTCATGTCAACCTGCGCGGGATCCTGATTCTCGTAAAAGCCTTCCGGCGAGGAGTGCCAGACGTCGACTTCCGCGCCCGCCACGGCTGCGCCGGCTTCGTCGCGAAACGAGACATGCACGAACAGCGGAGCGCCGGGCGTGGGCGAGCGCACGATGCTGCCGCCATTGGGCGTCATCGGCGCCTGCGCGCGCCAGAATGGACCCAGCAGGTTCTGGTCCGTTTCCAGCGTGCCGCTTGCCGCGTTGTTGATCAGACACACGAGCGCCGAGACGCCGAGCGAGCCCGCCATAAGCACCGCCTCGTTATGGGATGCGCTGCTGTGCTTGCCGAGCGCGACGATGTAATCGAGCGCGCTACGAAATTCCTCCTCCGACAGCTTCGTCTCGCGCATGAAACCATGCAGGTGCCGCACCAGCGCCGTCATGATCTCACGAAATCTTCCGTTGGGTGCGCGTTCCAGCTCGGCGAGAACCGCGGTGGTGACGTCGCGTTCGCTTTCGATGATCATGTTAGTTCGTTTCGCCGCCGAAAAAACCGGCGATCTTCCAGCCATCCGTTTCCTTCATGTAGCAAAGCTGCTCGCCCGGCATGGGCAGCACCGAATCCGCCGGTGCGAAGCCTACGTTACCCAATGGCGTCAGCACTTTCACGAAAGTCTCATTCTCCGCGGCAGAGCTCTCGGAAAGAATGCGTACGAGATGCGCTCCGAGTCGGTCGATCACGGCAGCATTCGGTTTCGCATCCGCGCGGATTTCTATTCCTTCGCGAAGCGGAAAGCCCCAGTCGGCAGCCTCGGTATGCGTTTCATCGAAAAGGCCGTCCGCTGCATTCTGATCAAAGACGGCGTCGGCCGGCGCGCAAAAAACGCCGCTCCTTTGCGGATCGGCCGAAGCCGTGCGTTCCTCTGCATACGCGGCGAGCGACTCCCAGCCAATCGCATCGTCGAGCCCAAGCGCCTTCACGAGGTTATCGACAGGCGGAACGCTCTTATCGGCGATGTCGCTCTCCTCGGGGATCCAGAAGAAGCTTGCGGCCACCACGCGCGCAAGCTCGGCGCGGTCCTTCTTTTGGACTATCCGCGCAAGCTGCTGCCGGAACGCATCGAAGCTCGCATCCCTCAGCAGGGTGGGCAGCGTAACGGGCACCGACTTGTAAGCTTGTCCCTGGCCGAACCCAGGCCGGCAAATCAGCGCAGCTCCCAGGCAAGCCGCGGCCATCGTCAGGGCGAGCAGACCTGCACGTAAATGCCGCATCCGGTGCTCCCGCAAGCCTGTAGCCCGGATGAGCGAAGCGACATCCGGGAAGTCTTACCCGTATGTCGCTATGCTCATGCGGGCTACGACCTCTGTAGGAATTTTGCCGACAGCGGGCAACAGCGCACATGACGGCATTCACGTGCCGTTCAGCATTGCGCGCGTCCAATCGCTGCAAATTTCATCCGCAGTTCATGATCCGGAAAGGCGGCATGCCCCAACATCGACACCGTGCCTCGCGAAAGTCGAGGGCCTGACCTGAGCAATTGAGCAAACGGCATGGCGCGTGATCCCAAATACGAAGCTGCCCTTGCGCTGCACCGCTTCGGTCTGGGCCCACGTCCCGGATCTATTGGCGCGATTGCGAGCGATCCTCGCGGCGCGCTTCTGGCGGAGCTCGATCGCGCGGATGCGGGACGCAGTGTCGAGCCTGCTTTGGCCACAAGCGCGGCGAATGCCCGCGCTGTTTTCGCGTTCCGGCAGGAGCAACGGGCTGTGCGCCAGGCCCAGCGCATGGCGCGCGAGACCGATATGTCCGCCAACTCTCAGGCGGAGGCCAAGCCGCCGCAGGGGGCCACGCCGCCGAGACCCAATCAGGGGCCGGGGCTCCCGCAACGCATTTATCTCGATGAGGCGCGCGCACGCATTCACGGCGCGCTGCAGCCAGACATCGGTTTCCCGGAGCGGCTCGTCTGGTTCTGGTCCAACCATTTCTGCGTCTCCGCCGACAAGGGAAACGTGCGCGGCACGTGCGGCGCCTACGAACGGGAGGCCATTCGCGCGCATGTGCTCGGCCGGTTTCGCGACATGCTGCTGGCGGTGGAATCCCATCCGGCCATGCTCGTCTATCTGGACAATGCGCGCTCGATCGGTCCCGATTCAGTTGCGGGCGTTCGGCAAAAGCGCGGGCTTAATGAGAATCTCGCGCGCGAGATTCTCGAGCTTCACACAGTCGGGGTGCGCACGGTCTACACCCAGACCGACGTGACGAGCTTTGCGAACGTGCTCACCGGCTGGACTGTCGTTCCCATGCGGCAGGAGTCGGCACGCGCCGGCGAGTTCGAGTTCAATCCGCGCATGCATCAGCCCGGCGCGCAGACCGTGATCGGCAAGTCTTATCCGGACAACGGTCGGGCGCAGGGGCAGGCGGTGCTGTTCGATCTGGCCCGGCATCCGGCAACGGCGAAACATATCGCCACCAAGCTTGCACGCCATTTCGTTGCCGATGAGCCGCCGGGAAGCCTGGTCGAGAAGCTGACGAAGCGCTTCATGCAAACCGACGGCAATCTGAAAGAAGTCACGAAAGCACTCGTGAGCGCGCCGGAAGCATGGGAAGCCGCCCGCAACAAGCTTAAACGTCCCGGCGAATGGATCATCGCGGCGTTGCGCGCGTCAGGTGCGGCAACGCCGGACATCGGTCCGGTCATGCAGGCGCACAATCTTCTCGGCGAGCCGCTGTGGCGTCCGCCGGCGCCGAAGGGCTACTCCGACGATAGTGGCCCCTGGTTCGACGGGATCGCGCAGCGTCTCGACATCGCCAACCAGTTCGCGCGCCGATTTCCGCCCGACGCGGATCCAAGACAGCTTTTTGAGGAAACCGTCGCGCCGCTTGCGTCGAGCGAAACCCGGCAGGCCGTCACGCGGGCGGAAAGCCGCCCGCAAGCATTGGCGCTGCTGCTGATGACTCCCGAGTTTCAGCGCCGATGAGGCGTGCATGCAGGGCAGGGCGCCCGCGCAGGCGAAGCACAGGAGAATGAGCCCATGACATTGCATGCTCCAACACGGCGCGAGCTACTGCTCGGCTCCGGCGTGCTGTTCGCCTGGAGCTATTTGCCAGAGCTTGCGCGCGCCGAAGGTCGCGACCCGCGGCTGTTGGTAATCGTGCTGCGCGGCGCACTGGATGGACTCGCGGCGGTTGCGCCGGTCCGCGACCCGGATTGGCCGTCGTTGCGCGGCGAGAAGGGGCTTGGCGGCGCCACGCCGGGACTGCCGCTCGACTCTTTCTTCGCACTCAATCCGGCCATGCCCAACGTGCATCGCCTTTATCAATCGAAGGCCGCGACGATCGTGCACGCTGTGGCGACGCCGTATCGGGAGCGCTCCCATTTCGACGGCCAGGACGTGCTCGAAAGCGGCTACGGCGCACCCGGTACTGCGGACACCGGATGGCTCAACCGTGCTCTGCTCACTGTAAAACCGGAAGGACGCGCAAATGGCGCAAACCGGGAGGCATTCGCCGTCGGACCGATTGCGCCTTTGGTGGTGCGTGGGCCCGCTCCGGTTCTCTCCTGGACGCCGCAGCGCCTGCCCGCGACGAGCGATGACACGCTCATGCGGGTGCTCGATCTCTATAGACATTCGGACCTTGCGCTTGCGCGTGCGCTCGAGGAGCGCGTGGGGCTTGCGAAGATCGCGCGCGCAAGCGGCATGGATGGGGAGCAGGCGCGCACCCCGGGGCCGGTTCAGGTGCGCGCTTATTTCACCGAAGCGGCTGCAAGCGCCGCCCGCTTTCTCGCGCGCCCCGATGGACCGCGCATTGGCGCGCTGGCGTTCGACGGCTGGGACACCCATGCGGACGAAGGGCCGGTGAACGGACGCCTTGCGACGCTGCTTGGCGCTCTCGACGGCGCCGTTGCGGCGGCCGAGAGTGAGCTCAAGGAGGCGTGGCGCGAAACCGTGGTGGTCGTCATTACCGAATTCGGGCGTACCGCGCGCATCAACGGCACCGAAGGAACCGATCACGGCACCGCGACGGTCGCACTGCTCGCGGGCGGTGCGCTCAACGGCGGACGGGTGATTGCGGATTGGCCGGGGCTCAAGCCAGCCAATCTGCACGAAGGCCGCGACCTCAAGCCCACGACGGATCTGCGCGCCGTGCTCAAGGGGTTGCTGAAAGATCACCTGCGCATCGACGAGGCGGCGCTGGCGGCCAAAGTGTTTCCCGACAGCGGACGCGTGAAGCCCATGCGCGACCTGCTCGCGCACGCGTAAAAACCCGCCGCCTGCGCCGCTCTCTCGCAATACCTCCCCCTGAAAGGGGGAGGTCGCCGAGCGAAGCGAGGCGGGTGGGGGTCGGCTAGAGTTTGCTGCTGGACCCCCACCCGACCGCCGTCGCTCGCTTTGCTCGCACCGGCAGTCGACCTCCCCTTTCAGGGGGAGGTACTTCGGGTCGACTGTCCCGATGCCTCCATACGGCGCTCGATGTCGCGCTGAGGCCACCCGGTCAGCTCGGCAAGATTATTGGCTTGCTTTTTGAAACGCTCCGGCAACCCGGCCAGATAACTCTGTGCCGTGTCGCACTTTGCTTCTCCCTTCCAGGGATGGCGCAGGACATAGCGGCCCTGGAAATTGCTGCGGTCCGCCGTTTCGATGAACGCAAGATCCTCGGGGAATGAGCTTGCGTCGTAGCGCACATGCAGGCGCGTGACGTAGACCGATCCGCTCGCTCCGCGGAACGGCGCGGCATTGTCGCTGCCGATCCAACGCGCGCCCAGCGCGACCAACTCCTCGTTCGTGAGCGGATCGGCAGCGCAGGGATCGCACCATCCCATGTCCCAGGCATATTCGACAAACACGGCACGCATGTTCTCGCGCGCCACCGCGCGCTCGAACATCGCCTTGTAGAATGTGCCGAAATCCTGCTTGACGAACAGCGGCACTTCGAGGTCGGAGGGCAGCTTCACGGTGCGGTAGTTCGTCGTCTCGACACGTCCCTGACGTGTGAGCGCGTAGACGAGCAGGTCCTGCGCGCCCCCGGCGTTCACGGTGCCCAGGCGCAGCGGCAACATGAATTTGCTCGTCTCATACCGCACCTGCAGGGGCCGCAAATAGCCGTTGCCGAGGAGCGCCATGCGCTCGAGGTTCACCTTGGCGACGAAAAACCGCATTTTCTGTTTGATGTAGCTTGCAAGCACCGGCTCGGCGCCGGCGGGAATCCTGTATCCATTGTCGACGAGCCAATGTACGAGCCCGTCGCTTTCGGCCGCGGAGAGAATGGAGACGTCGTACTCGGCGACATCGTAGTTCGCCTCGACCGTCACGCCTTTGTACAGGACAGCGTCGGTCATCGTTCCTCGCCGTATGCTTGACGGGACCGGCGCCATCATGAAGGCCTGAATGCACGGATCGGCATCGTGATATTCGACCAGCCGCGGGGCGGTGAATGCGTCGAGATGGTCGACTATCTTCATGTCCACCACGCCTATCTGATTTCGCTCGATGAAGGTCGGCACCGGAATGACCAGCGCGAACTCCTTGGGCTCGCCCGCATAGTCGCTTGCCATTGTCACCGCGGTGTTTTGCCCATCGCGCGAGAGCACCACCTTTGAGGACTTGTTGAACAGCTTGGAGTCTGCCTTGGCCACGTAGAAGCCGCAAAATGCGGCCGCGGGCCCGGCGATTGCGATCGAGATTGCCGCCACCGCGACACTGGCCTTGAGATGAAGCGTACTGCGTGCGCTCATTGCGAGGCTCCCTGGATTGCCGGAACGCGCCACGTGAAGCGCTCCGCTGGAAGGACTTTGTCGAACAGAAGGATGAGGGGTGACAGTGCGATGAGCGCGATGTAGAGCGCCGGGCGCATCTGCACGAAGAACGTCAAATAATGTGCAAACAGCGCCACCGCGACCGCAAACAACAGCCGGCCGAGGCGCGAGTCCGGCGTCGTGCGCGGATCGGAAATCATGAAGAACGAGAAGATCAGGAGCGCGCCGCTCTGCAGCTGGTGCAGCGGAATGGCCCATGGATCTCCGAGCCACCACGCGCGCGCGAACAAGAGGGCCGCGTGACTGCCGAGAAAAAACAGCGCCACGTCCGAGCGGCGTGCGGCATGCAGCACCAGGATCGCGAAGAAGGACACGAGCGCGGCAAACCAGGCGGCGGAGCCCCACTGGCCGGGCGAGATCCACACATGCGGTGAAATCACAAGCAATGCGACGAGGGCGAATCCGGCCGGATTCCAGATGTGCTTGCCGTTCACGCGGATAAGGAATTTGGAGCCGATGGCGATCGCGCCCGCGAGCGCGTACGGCCACGCCTCATCTGCGCGCAGGAGCAGGCTCAATGAGAGTCCGGTAATCAGCGGCGAACGTGGATCGAAGCCAGCAAGCCTGAACGAGTACGTGCAGAGCGCCTGCGTGATCAGGCAAGCGGCGATGGCCAGCGCGCTATTGAGCGGCTGCGCGCCGAAATCGCTCCAGCCGACGTTATAGGCGAGCAGACTGGCGAGTGCCGCATCAGAACAAGCCGGTGCACTGTAGCGATGCCGCGCGTCGGAACTGCGACGCGCAAATTACAAATCGGCAATCAAAGTGCATCGATACCGCCGGTCACGGAGAGTTGAGAGTCTCGCCGTCATTCCGGGTCGCCGCGCAGCAAAGCGAAGCGGCGAGCCCGGAATCCAGTAATCACAGCCGTGGATTACTGGATTCCGGCTCTCGGGCTTCGCCCTCCGCCGGAATGACATCGCGAGCTGGCTCGTTAAAGCATCACTGCCGCGCATCGTTTCCGACGCGCGGCAGTGATTTCCCCCGACCGGCCGCCTGAAGGGCTACACCTGAGTAATCATAATATGAGCAGCGCCGCGCGTGCGATGCCGATGGATACCGCAGTCAGAGCGACCGCCGTCGACAGCGCCAGCCCCGCGGTGATAATCAGCTCGATAAGGAGCATGGTGCGACGTTTGCAGCGGACCGCGCGCACCGCTTGCTCGATCCCGGCGCAAACAACCAGACTGTGAGCCATCTCATCTCCGCGAATCAGTATCCAATTGCTGAAAGATCGCGGCGCATGCGGGCGCGTATTCGACGGGACTTGGGCGAAGCCTTTGACGAATGAAGGCGATTTTGTGTTTCAGGTTAATAAAGGATTAACCCCCGGCAATTTGTACGAACCGTCACCGCTCGGCCACAGCACGCGACAGTGTATCTGCCGGCAACGCCGGCTGCTCGGCTGCAATGGATGCGCTCGGCTGCCATTCCATGCTCACATGCCCCGGCTCTGCGCGCACGCGGTCGAGCCAGCCCCGAATGGCTGGAAAAGAAGCAAGATCGAAGTCGCATTCGTGCGCGAGATGCGTGTACGCGAACAGCGCAATGTCGACGAGCGTGTAGCGATTGGTCACGAAATAGCGATGATGCCGCAGATGCGCCTCCATGACCGCGAGCGAACGATTGCCTTCCTCCATCCAGTCTTCGAGCGCATGCTGCTGCAGATCGCGGCCGCCCTTCACCAGTGTGAGCCAGAAATATGCCGCGCCGAGATTGGGCTCGAGGCTGTGCTGCTCGAAGAACATCCATTGCAGCGCCTCGGCCTCGTCGAGACGGTGCTCGGGCCGCAGCGGGGTGCCGCGGCTCAGGTACCACAGGATCGCGTTCGACTCGGCGAGAAAGCGTCCGGGCACCGCTTCGAGCAGGGGAACCTGCCCGTTCGGATTCTTCGCCAAAAATTCAGGCGTGCGGCTTTCTCCCTTCAGGATGTCGACCTCGACCAGCCGATATGGAATGCGCAGCTGTGCGAGCGCAAGCCGCACCTTGTAGCTGTTGCCGGATCGTTGCATCGAGTAGAGCGTGTACATCGAGAGTTCCCGACTCACTCCTTCCGGTCGTTCCCCCGAAGGCTGGGACCAAGAACTTGTGCAAGTGGATTCCCGCTTGCGCGGGAATGAGCGGAGTAAGTGTATTTACTCCGCTGCCACGCGCCGCGTCCGCGCATAG
>DATCJI010000197.1:0-7491 GCA_036562835.1 Xanthobacteraceae bacterium
GGAGCTGGGGGCGGTCCGGCCGGAGGAGCAGGCGGCGGCACAGGCATTCCCGCGCTGCGTGCCGGATTTAACAAGCCGCCTCCCGGCAAGACTCGCTATGAGCGAAACCGCATCCTGATCGATTCCACCGCCTCTGATGCCGTGCTCGATGCGATTGCGCAGCAGCACAACATGACGCGCGGCGAGATTTTCAGGTCTTCGCTGACTGGCCGCACACTGCATATCTGGACAATCAACGACGGCACATTGCCACCCGACATGATCGAGCATGTTGCAATCCATCCGGAATTCGCGGGCGCGCAGGTGAATTTCTTCTATGTTTTTGCCCAGGGTGGGCAACGGTCAGGAAACAGCGAGCAATACGTCCCGGAAAAGCTGCATCTGACGGAGGCGCATCGGCTGGCAACCCGCAAAGGGATCAAGATCGCAGTCATCCACTCCCAGGTCGACGGCGCGCATCCCGATCTGGCGGGCGCGATTACCGCCAGTTTCCGGGCTTATGCCGAGGAAGAACAACCGCATCTGCACGGCACAGGAATGGCGGGAGCCATTGCCGCGCACCAGAACATGCTGGGGGTTGCCCCAGGCGCAGCGCTGCTTGCCGTGAGCGCATTCAGCACCAGAGCAAACAGTGCTGAGGGAACCGCGTTCAACATTCTCAAGGGCATCGATTGGGCGGCCGGGCAGGGGGCGCGCATCATCAACATGAGCTTCGCAGGTCCTGCCGACCCGCGGCTCAAGGACACGCTGCAGAAGGCGAACGCCCGCGGCATCGTGCTCGTCGCGGCCGCCGGAAATGCCGGGCCGAAATCGCCGCCTCTTTATCCCGGGGCGGATGCAGGCGTAATTGCCGTGACCGCCACCAACGCCGAGGATGGGGTTTTCGCCGGAGCCAACCGTGGAAATTACATCACGGTGGCCGCGCCCGGGGTGGACGTGCTCGCCCCCGCGCCCGAGGCGCAGTACCAGTTCACGACCGGCACCTCGGTGGCCGCCGCCGAAGTCAGCGGAGTCGTGGCGCTGATGTTGGAACGCAATCCATCGCTGACTCCCGCAGAGGTATGGAAAATTCTGGTGGACACGGCAAAACACCTGCGCAAGCCGCGCGACCGCGACGTTGGCGCGGGGCTTGTGGACGCCTTCAAGGCGGTCCTCGCCGCGAAGCCCAGCTCGTAGTTGCCATCGTCATGCGCGGACTTGTTCCGCGCATCCACGTCTTGCCCATGCAACAAAGACGTGGATGGCCGTGACAAGCACGGCCATGACGACGGCCAGGTTCAATCGTAGAGCGAAGCGACCTCTTCGAGCCTAAAGCCCTTCTCCGTATCCGGTGCCGCCACGATGATCTTGTTGTCGTGGCCGGGCAGAACACGCATCCGATATTTCTCCACCAGCCGCCGCACCTTTAGTGCTGATTGCGCCCAGCGCCGCGGGTCCTGATTGAGCAGATTGCCCATGAACGGATCGCCGTAGGAGGCGGACAGATAAATGTGATCCGAGGCAATCAGGATCCACCCGGAATGGGGCAAATTGACCGCGACCCCCATGGTCCCCCACGTGTGTCCGGGTAGCGATACGGTCCATACCCCGCGATAGATTTCCTGGTCGGCGAATACGGTCGTCGCGCGGCTCGGCAGCAAACACGCAAAATCCTTGCGCGTGAAACCCTGCGGGCTCGTCACTCCCCAGAGCGTGAGGAGGTCGTCGCGCAGGAGCCCGCCTTTCTCGGTTACGCAGCCGCGCAGCTCATCCTCGTGCACGATGATGCGGGTCTCGGCCGGCGCGAACATGGGGACATTGCCCGCATGATCGGTATGCAAATGCGTCACGATCAGGTCGGTAAAATCGGATGCACGCAGTCCCATCTGATCGAGCCGCTGCGTGAACAGGCCATCCGGTCCCGGATCGTAGACCATCGCGTCCTTGTAGAAATTGTTCTTCCAGTCTTTGCGGAAAGAATCGCTCATTCCGGTATCCACCAGAATGTGCGCCTGCTCGTGCTCGATCACGTATGCATAGATCGGATGCGAGACCTTGCCTTGCGCATCGGGCTGGTGCGTGCAGGGCACGAGATGACGCATGACCGAGGGGTCGGGATGGCCGGTCAGAATGAGCTCGAGGTCGAGCGTGGTATGACCGCACGACACAACGATGAGCTTCTTCGCGCGCATTGGCGAACCCCACCTCTTTCTCGCGAGGACGCGCATCACGCCCCAGAATCATGCTAGTAAAAACGGTCGTCTTTGCAAACTTCGGAGCCAGCCACGGCAATGCAGCGCTTCAGCCTGCGATTTTTTTTCGCCTATGCGGGCGTCGGCGCGGCGGTGCTGCTTGGCATGCCGCGCGGCATGCCGTGTTCGGGTGCTGCACCGGGAGCGCTTTTCGAGCAGCTCGGCGGGACAGAAGTACCCAACCCGGTTTTCGACAACGTGCTCACGATCGCGCGCGAGACACTGAGCATCCTGCTCAACATGGTTCCGCTCTGAGGGTCGATCTCAGCGGCCGCTGAGCTTGCCGGGCGCGTGCTCGCGGCGTTCGAGGACGGCCATGATGCGGGGCAGCAGCCAGGCAGCGATCATGGCGTGTCCCTCGCGCGTGAGATGAATGAAATCCAGCGTGTAGTAACGCACCGGGATTTCCTCGTCGTAGACGATCACTTCGATCCCGCGCGCGCGCAGGCGCCGCTGCATTTGTGCAATGTTCGCGGCCCGCTGTTCCCGCGTGACGAGGAAACGGCGGTCATTGCCGCCCGGCTGCAGAATGGCGATATCGGTTCCATTGGGCACATCGCGGTCGATGCGGCGGAGCATGAGCGCCGTGGTGTCGAACGGCACGCCCGCATTGGTCACGACGGCATCGACGTTCTTTGCCCTGAGCAGCGCCTGCAACTGCGCCGGATAGGCGCCCGCGTTGCCCACGTACCACCCATGCGTGTTGCTTGCGCCGATTGCCACGATACGAAGGGGCGCGGCATACGCGGCGGCGCTTGCCCCCAGAAGGCACATCGCGGCCACGAGTACGAAGGCCAGCCTGCTCACGTCAGAGCTACCCGTCGCGTGCTTGCATGCTCTCCGGCTAGCGCGAAACCGCGAGAATGGCGCGCACGATCTCGCCTTGCACCTGCGGGCTCTTGTCCATGGCCATGTGAGCGAGGCCGAGGTCGCCGCCCAGATTGATGTTCGACAGCTTGCCGTGATAGCCGGCATCGGCGAAGACCGGCGCGCCCCAGCCGGGCGAGTTGTAATAGTTGATGGCCCGGACCACATTGCCCGGAATGGGGTCCTGCAAAAGCGGCGCCAGCGTGACGACGAGATCGACCTGAATTTTTTCTTTCTCGAGGATCCGCGCCATTTCGATCACGTTGTTGGCGCCCTGCGAATGGCCGATGAGCACCAGCGCATCGAGCTTGCCGGCATTCTTGGCCTTGATGATGTTGGCGAGGGTGCTTCGCCAGGCCAGGTGCCCGACAGTCTCCGCCTTGATGCCCTTGCTGCGCAGCTCCTGCGAGAGGCCGTCGAGGCCGGTCGAGAAGACGCCGAACCACCCCCGCAACAGATAAACCCGAGTTTCGGCTTTCGCCGCGCTGGTTGCGAAAAGCGCAAGCATGACTGCGACAACCGCAGACAGCGCTCGCGTGCTGAAAATGCTTCGACTAGATGCCCGCATGGTAGTGCCCCCGTTCGTTTTTGTTTGCGCGGCGCATTGGAATCGCACCGCGATCAGTGTCTCATTATGGCTCAAAGCATGGAGCAAGACTGTGGCGCACGGGCCACATCCTCGGCTTAAATCTTCCCCCTGACCGCGGGTACAAGAGCCCCGATGTCGTTCCTGCTTCCTCTCGCGATCGCGCTCGGCATCTCTTTCGTGCCGGTCTGGCTCGTTCGAGCAGCAAAAAGCGCACGCGCGCAGGACTATTTCATCGCTGGCGAGCCCGTTCCGCCCGACGTGATGCGGAACTCGTTCGTCGCGTACTTCCTGCGTATTGCGACGTTCGCGGCATTATTTGCCTGGGGCGCCAGTGGCGACTTCCTCCCGGCCGCGATCCTCGCCGTGTGCCTCGGGCTCGGGATCTATCTGGTATCGCTTCTGCGCGAGCCGCTTCTCGGCTTTCTCGACACGGCATTGAGCGCCGGCACATCGGCCACTGTCCACGCATTCCTGGCCGCGCAGCACGGCAATGAAGCGCGCCTGCGCCTTCTCGCTGCGTGCCTTACCGTCGTTGCGCTGACCGGTCTGATCACGGCCGAGGCGTTTGCAGGGGCAATCCTCGTTAGGCCTCTTTTCGCGGCAAGCACCGCGGGTGTTTATCTGGCCGCGGGCGGCATGTTGCTTCTGGCGCTCCTGTACACGACCGTGTCCGGCAATTCCGGGGTCATGCATTCCGTCCAGCTGCAGCTCGGGCTCATTTATTTCGGACTGTTCGGGTCTGTCGCTCTGATCCTGTATTTCATCGTGTCCGATGCGAGCCCTACAGCCCCGCAAGCAAAGTTTGCTATCGGGTTCGTCGCTGCTGCCGGTACATTGATCATGCTCTACCGGCGCTCCAAATACGTCGATACGGCGCAAATCGAGACCTCGTTGCAGGCCGAGAGCGCACGCGGCTCATCAGGCGCTTCACGCCTGCTCAGCAGGCTCGAGAAGATCCTCAATCCGTTCATCTCCGCCATTGTGGTGTTCGTCGTCGTTCTCACCGGAATGGAAATCTTCTCTGTCGGCCCCTCCGCCATGGCTCGCGACAGCATCGCCGCGTTTGCGATGGGAACCTCCACCTCGGGCATGACACTCGGCAGCTTGTCTCTGCTGGCCCTTCTGTATCCGCTCGTAGATGCGCGGACCTGGCAGACGATGGCTGCCGCAGTGAAGGCGACGCAATGCGATCCCGTTGGACGTTCCGCCACGGTGGAGCGCGTCTTGCATTCGGCTGCCGTCGAGGTCCCGCTGGTGTGGCTGCTGATCGCGATGTTCGGCACGCTTGCGGCCCTGGTGACGGATGCACCGGCTGGTCGTGACACATTGCTCACGTTCATGGACTGGCTGGTCGCCGAGCAAGGCGGGCCCGCCGATTTCGTGCTCTCCTTTTTTCTGGTCGGCCTGTTTGCCATGGCGCTCTCGGCCATGAGCTCGATGCTTTCTGCCATGCTGTGGGTCATGCGCTACGATGTGTTGCCGGCGCTCTCGCCCGATCCCTCGCCCACCCGCGCCCTCGTCGCCGGCGCAGGGATGTGCATTCTTGCAATCCTGCTCGTGTACGCGGCGGCTGAGTTATTGGGAATGAAATTCACGAGCAGCAGCTTTCTTGTTCTGCTCGTCGGCTGCTGCTGCGCTCAGCTTGCGCTTGCGCCGTTGCTCATGCGGGACTTGCTTACTGCCGGACGGTCGACAAGGCCGGAAGACCTGAGCGCGTCCTGGTCGATAACCGCGGTTCTCACAGCCGCCGGGGCTGGAATAGCGGCCCTGGTCCTCTGTGGCGTGACCGGCAGCGAAGCCTGGCTATGGGCGGCGTTGCCCGTCACTGTCGGCACGGGAATCGCAGCACTTCTCAGTGCACGCTTCTTGCGTCGTTCTTAGCATCGCTTGTTGTGTCGTGGCGCGCACCGAAAGAAACACCTCATGCTTGTTCATGGGCGAGGTGACGATCAAGCGGCGGTACACCGCCCAGAAGGCGGAGAAAACCAATCCGAGGGCGTGAACATACAAGAGGCGTGGCACCGCGGCGGCGGAATACTTCCTTTCAATTCTGCTGCGAAGCGCGCGGGGCGCCATGAGTTTGAAGGCCGAGAGCAAAACCGGAGAAATGAGCCGCTCGAATAGCGGCGCACCGCCATGGAAGCTCCAGGTTCCGCTCTGCTGGTCGAATGACCTGGAAGGGCTGTTCATGATGACCCAGCCCAGATTCCATTTTTCCTTGATCCAGTAGACCGCGGTCGTAAGCAGGCCGAACCGGCGCGCCAGCTGGTCCAGTGTGACCGGATCAATCCAGCAGGTGTGCTCGGAATTGACGATCAGGTCGTTTTTGAACGCGGCGTAGAAATACTGCTCTGTGTAGAACGGGTTCGGCGTCGAGATGAGCACATGCCCGCCGGGCTTGAGCAGTTTCTGAATATTCGTGAAGAGGCCGTCGAACGAGGAAAGATGCTCAATCAGGTGCCCGATGACGATGACATCGAACTGCTCGCTCAAATCGAGCGGCTTGGTGATATCGGCGGCCAGCACGCGAAAGCCGCGTTTTGCAAGCTCCTGCACCTCCTCGTGCAGATAATCGACGCCGAGGACGTCGGTGGCGACCTCGATGATGGCGCGGTGCTGCCAGCTCTCGACGTCGACATTCTCGATGTTGTGATTGACGCAGCCGATGTCGAGGACGGATTTGCCGCGGCAATATTGCCGCGTGATTTCGAGGCGCGAAACGGGCTTGTCAATGTGTGCTCGTAACAGCTCCACGTTCATCCGCCCGGCACCGGAAAGCGCGAAGCGTGCTGCAGCAATCCGGTCGTGCACCGCTGGCTGCTCCGACAAAAATAAGCTTACCCCATTTGCGGTCCGAAAAATTCGGGCGGAATAGGGCCAAACGAAGGCTATGGCCGAGCGCTCACCACACGGGCGTGAGCGACATGCGGACCGATCGCGGCTGCCGGACGGGAACCGTCGGCCAGCACTGCAAACCGGTACACGATTCCGTGATTCGAACAGCGTTGGCGTGCGGCTTGGCCGCGGCCCGATACATGATGACGCTGCCTGCAACGATTGCGACCGCAAGGATCAAAAGCGCGATCTTCTTCATGGCAGTACTCCTTTGCGCCTGCATCCCGACGCCTGCATCATGGGCGCGCCGCTCGCCGCAGACTGTGATGCTCGTCACAGTATTTGGCTTTCGATTCTCTCGTTTTCGATTCTCTCTTTAATGAAAGCGGCGAGGGATCGTTGACGCATGTCCCGTAGCGTACGTCGGAAATCAAACGGCTGGGTGCGGCATGCGTTTTTTCCTGATGGTGATGATCGCTGTGGCCACGGGCGCAGGGTCGATGACCGCGCTGCAGACGCTCGTGCCTGGCAACGCATCCATGCGGGAAGCCGTCGAGGCGCTCGGCGGCGCCTGGTCAGGGTTCCAACTTGCCGACTACAATCCGCTGACTGCCTACCGGAAAGTGGCGGCGGAGATCAGCAAGCCCAGCAGCCCGGCGTTTCCCTATTTCCGCACGCCTGCCGTCCCCTCGATCCCCGTGACCGGGCCGTTGTTCAAGCCCTACCAGTATAAGCCCGATCCGGCCATTCAGCGCGCGATCGCGGCGGGCATCGGCGCGCGCGTGAGCCAGGACATCCGCCGCGCCCAGGACATCACCGCATACGCGCGCAACCCGCGCGCCTGGCACGGCGTGCCACCGCACTGATTCGCTAATCCGAATCGCCGTGTCTGCAAAGCTACAGGCGCACCGCGCATTTCTGAATTTCCCCACTGTACAAAAAAATACATTTGCGCGTTTTTGCGAATCC
>DATCJI010000261.1:0-7414 GCA_036562835.1 Xanthobacteraceae bacterium
GCTCGAATTGAGTCTGAAGCTTCTCGGGAGCCAACGTGACCTGGCTCAGCGCAAGCGCAGTCGCAAAGATCTTGACCAGGACCGTGTCCATCGAGAACTCTTGGGCGAGTGGGAAGCTGGGAGAAGCTAGACCAAGAAGAAGACGCCCGTGGGCTCGCGGTTCCTTGATCCGCGAGAATTTACTCAAAGCGCTTCGCAGTATCGCATTCTGCTGTGGGTCGCGCGCGCAAAGCGAGCCAAAGGAATGCATGTACCCGTGCATTCACCTTGCGTTGTATTCTAGGCTTAACGAACGCTAGCGTTAACGCAACCGACTTTGTGCCGGCTCTATGACAGTGCAGTGAACGGCGCGCTAAGAAGTGTGACCAGGATCGAGATGCTTGTTGATCTGGGTTTCGCGCTCGTCGAGCGCTTTCGGCTTGGATCGGTCATCCTGCCCGCCAACCCCGAGATGCTTCCGGGCGATCTCGTCCTCGGTCCATCGCCCTTCTTCGCGTCCAGAGCGTAGTTCTCCGCGCAGTCTCGGGCTGACCGGCAGCTCGTCCTCGGCGGGCAAGCTGCGTGCAGAGGCATTCGATGCGACGGCGTCCAGGCGCTCCTTGCGTGCCGCCTGGCGATATAGATCACGTGTGGCCCCCTCACTCAGTTCGGCCGGTGCCCGACGCCGGCGCGACCATTGTATGCTGGCGTAAATCATCGCCGCGACCAAGACGATCGGGCCGACGATTTCCATGACCGTCACAAGCGACATCGATTGAAGCGTATCGACCATTGTCGTTCCCTGCACCGAAACGCGTGCCGAAACGCCGAGTTCCGGCCGGACTACGTCCCTACCATATTCCCGTTCATCAGGGCCAAGAGACCGGCCAGCAGTTGTTCCGGTCGGGGTGGACAGCCGCGAATGTGGACGTCGACGGGTACTGCGGACGAAACCCCTCCGACTATGGCATAGCTTCCGGCGAAAATGCCGCCATCGAGCGCGCAGTCGCCGACGGCGACCACCCATTTCGGATCAGGCGTCGCCGCATAGGTGCGCTCGAGGGCATGGCGCATATTTCGGGTAAGGGGGCCCGTGACCATCAGCACGTCCGCATGCCTCGGCGAGGCGACAAAGCGCAACCCGAAGCGCTCCAAGTCGTAAAACGGGTTATTGAGCGCATGGATTTCCAGCTCGCACCCGTTGCACGACCCTGCATCGATTTCGCGAATGGAGAGGCTGCGGCCGAGCCGGCGTCGCGCTGCGCGGTCCAGATCGCGCGCAAGCCGGCCCAGCGACGTCTCATCGAGGGCAGGCGTCGCTTCGGTCAGCCGTTGTCGGAGCAGATTTTGCAGGAGTATGCGGCGCACGACTGGTCCTAGAGGTCGTGCCCCGAGTAGGAGCAATTGAAGGATTTGTTGCAGAGAGGGAAATCAGCAACGATGTTCCCCTCGATAGCCGCTTCCAGAAGGGGCCACTGAAACCAGGAGGGGTCGCGCAGGTGACACCGGCTAATCCGCTCCCCTTCCAGTCGTAGCCATACCAGCACATCACCGCGGAAGCTTTCCACAAGCGCGAGCCCCTCATGCACGCCCGATTGCGGCTCGATGCCGGCGCGCGTCGCGCCGTCCAAAAGGCGTTGCAGGAGTTGCTCGAGCAGGTTTGCCGATTGCTCGAGCTCGCGGATGCGTATCCAGGCCCGCGCATTCACATCCCCGCTTTCAAGTATCGGGATATGGAACGACAGCTCCCTGTATGGCGCGTAGCCGGGTTGCCTGCGTGCGTCGAACGAACGCCCGCTCGCGCGGCCGACATAACCGCCGGCGCCGAACTGGCGCGCCAGGGCCGGTGCGACAACTCCTGTCCCCACAGTTCGATCCTGGAGCGAGGCCGTATTGTCGTACAGCTCGACCAGCTCCGGTACCGCACGGCGGACCTCGCGCACCAGTTCTCTGATCACCACGGCGCCGTGTGGAGCAAGATCGCGCGCAACGCCGCCAGGCACCACGCAATCCATCATGAGGCGATGGCCGAAACAGCGATCGGCTGCGCGCAGCACACGCTCGCGCAGCACAGCGCATTCCGCGTGCAGCAGCGCGAAGGAGGCATCGTTGCAGATGGCACCTACGTCGCCGAAATGATTAGCCATGCGCTCAAGCTCGGCCATGAGCGCGCGCAGAATGACCGCGTGGGACGGCACGCAAATGTCCCACGCGGCTTCAACCGCGTGAGCGAAAGCCAGCGCATACGCGACGGTGCTGTCGCCTGAGGTGCGCCCGGCGAGCTGCGCGCCCCTTTCGATACTTGCTCCCGCCATCAGGCTCTCGATGCCCTTATGCACGTAGCCGAGCCGCTCTTCGAGTCGCACCACGGTCTCACCGTTCGCGGTGAAGCGGAAATGACCAGGCTCGATGATACCGGCGTGGACGGGTCCGACAGGAATCTGGTGCAGGCCCTCGCCCTCGACGGGCAGGAATTCATACGTCGAAATCAAAATGGCGGGTGCACTTGCGCCACCCGACGTCGGCGCGAGAGGATGCTTCTTTCCCCAGAACCCTAGATCGAGCCAGGGGCGTCCGTCGGGCGACCCCACTGGTTGCAGTCCGAAGAGACTCGCTATGGCGCGCTCAAGGCGGATGGCCGGTGGGTGCAGCACGCCGACGGATGGGAAGCGGCCGTCGCGTGCCTCGATGGTAACGACAGCAATGTCCCCGGGCGATTCGTCGAGCACGGCCATGTGCACCATGCCAGCATCGCCCCACAATCCCAAAAGCGTTAAATCCCCGGCGGTGAGACGTTCCGACACATCACGCCAGCACACCGCGTCCACCACCACGCGTCGGTACGGCCGATGCGCCGCCGCGGTCGTTCCCAAGATCAATTCCCGCAATGGCATGCCTCAGCCCAACAGCTGCGCGACGTTCTGAAACCAGCCGACGAGTGCCGGCGGCATGTAAATGCCCACGAGCAGCACCAGCCCGAGATGGCAAAACATTGGCACATAGGAGGCTTCCGCCGGTTCGCTGTTTCCGCGCGGCTCGCCGAAGGCGATGCTGTTGAGCCGGAGGAACAGCGCCGCAAAGGCAACGAGCAGCCCGAAGACGAGGATGACGGCGAGCCACGGTGCCCGCGCAAAAGTCGAGGTCACCACCAGAAATTCACTCGTGAAAATTCCAAGCGGCGGCAGGCCGGCAATGGCGACGACACCGAGCACCAGTCCCCAACCGAGCACCGGATTTGTTTGGGTGAGGCCGCCCATATCAGCAATGCGCTGGGTTCCTTTCACCTGCGAGATATGGCCGACCGCAAAGAAGATGGCCGATTTCGTCAAAGAGTGCATGGTCATGTGCAGGAGGCCGGCGAAGTTCGCGAGCGGGCCGCCCATGCCGAAAGCAAATGCGATGATGCCCATGTGCTCGATCGAGGAATAAGCAAACATGCGTTTGATGTCGCGGCGCCGATACAGCATGAAGGCGGCGAACACGACTGAAATCAGCCCCATGATCACCATCAGAGGACCCGGAGCGAGCGCAGCCGGATTGGCGGCCAGCAGCATCTTGAACCGCAACAGGGCGTAGAGCGCGACATTGAGCAGCAGGCCCGAGAGCACGGCCGATATGGGCGTGGGTCCCTCCGCATGCGCGTCGGGCAGCCATGCGTGCAGCGGCGCAAGCCCGACCTTGGTGCCATAACCAAGAAGCAGAAACACAAAGGCGAGATTGAGCAGCGCCGGATCAAAATGGATCGCGTTCAGGAGCAGCCGGGTCCACACCATGGCTTCTGGACCTTCGCCAATAACCGGCCTCGCCGCCATGTAGACCAGAATGGTGCCAAACAGCGCGAGTGCAATGCCGACGCTGCCCAGAATGAAGTATTTCCAGGCCGCCTCCAGTGCTTCGTGGGTGCGATAGATGCCGACCATCAGAACCGTGGTCAGCGTCGCGAGCTCGATTGCAACCCACATCACTCCGATGTTGTTGGCGAGCAATGCGAGATTCATCGCAAACATCAGCAGCTGATACATGGAATGATAGAAACGCAGTAATGTCGGCGTGAGCCTGCCGGTCTCAAGCTCGTGGGCGATGTAGCTTCCGCTGAATACGCTCGTGGTGAAACCCACGAACGTGGTGAGCACGATGAACACGTTATTGAGATCGTCGACGTGGAAATAAGGTCCGGGGTCCGGCCGACCGAAGAAGAGGGAGAAGGCGATGGCGAAAGTGGCAAGCGCCGCCAGGATGTTGATACGCGCGGAGAGCCGATAGTCCGGCAACACCGCAAGCAGAGCCGCCGCGCACGCAGGTATGAGAAGAATAGCGCCGACGGGATCGAAGGTCACAGCCGTTCCCCGCGATAGCTGTCGATTGCCTGTACATCGACGGTATCGAACCGCTCGCGAATGCGGAACAGGAAGATACCGATCACGATGAAGGCGATCAGGATGGAAAATGCGACGCTGATCTCCACCACAAGCGGCATTCCTTTTGCACCGGTCGCGGCAAGTACCAATCCATTCTCGAGTGACATGAACCCGACCACCTGGCTCACCGCGTTCCGCCGCGTCACCATCATGAGCAACCCGAGCAGCACCACCGAGAGCGCAAACGCGAGATCCTCACGCGCTAGCGGATCGGCCTCCGTGGTGACGCGCAGCATGACGACCATGGACAGAGCGACGAGCGCCATGCCCAGGAGCATGGCCGTGCCCACGCCGACCACTTTCTCGATCTCGCGGTGAATGCCCAGGCGGACGATGATCCGGTGCAGCGCCAGGGGGATCACGATTGCCTTGAAGACGAGCGCGATCAGCGCCGTAATGAACAGGTGCGGCGCGCTCTGGATGTACGCCTGCCAGGCAACCGACAGCGCCAAGATCAGCGCGTGCAGGGCAAAGATGTTGAGGAGCGCGTAGAGGCGATCCAGATAGAGCTGCATGAAGCTCACCAGCACGAGGGAGCCTGCAAGGAGATGCGCAACGTCGAAGCTCAGGCTGTGCATCAGAGGCTCCGGGATACGAAGAGTAGTAGCGTGGCGAGCAGGCCAAGCATCAGCGCCGCGCCCAAAAATTCGGGAACCCGGAAGACGCGCATTTTGGCGATGGAAGTTTCAAACGGTGCCAGCAGGATGCCGCCGACGGCAAGCTTGCCGGTGTAAGCCAAAGCGCCGGTGAGAAGCGCTATGGCGCTCGCGCCAGGAGCCGCGAGACCCCACGGCACGAACAGACAGGCCAGAAGCGAGAGATAAAGCAGCAACTTGAGCCAGGCCGAGAGCTCGATAAGCGCGAGATGACGTCCGGAATATTCCAGCACCATGGCCTCGTGCACCATTGTGAGCTCGAGGTGAGTGGCCGGATTGTCCACCGGAATGCGTGCGTTTTCGGCGATGGCAACCATGATGAGCGCGATCAGCGCAAGTCCGAGGGAAACGCGCAGGCCCACGGCGGAGGACAGCATGAAGGAGGCGATCGTCGAGAGCTGGGTCGAGCCGGCGATGAGCGCGAGCGTGAACACGATCATGATCATTGCGGGCTCGGCGAGCGACGCGATCATCACTTCCCTGCTCGATCCAATCCCGCCGAAAGAGGTGCCCACGTCGAGGCCGGCAAGAGCGAGAAAGAAGCGGGCGCTGCCGAGAAGCGCGATGATGGCAATGAGGTCGGCTGACCAGGAGAACAGGAGGCCGGCGCCGAAGGTTGGCACCAGCGACGCAGCGACCCAGGTGGTTGCGAATATCACATATGGAATGACGCGAAAGAGCCACGACGCGCTTTCTGCAAGCACCACTTCCTTGCGCATGAGCCGAACGAGGTCGCGATACGGCTGAATGAGAGAAGGTCCTTGTCGGCGCAGAACGCGCGCCTTCACCTTGCGCACGAAGCCGGTAAGCAGCGGTGCGAGCAGCAGCACGATTGCCATCTCAGCACCCTGAACGACGAAATTTGCGATCAGGGCCACAGCGCGAGCACCAACAGCAGCATGACGAGAGCGGCAAAAACGAGCGTCAGGAATTGCCGGATAGTGAGGAATTGAAGCCGGTTGAGCCGTTCGGATGCGAAAGTCACAGCGGCTGCGAGCGGGAGGTAGAGGCCCTCCCACACCGGATCGCGCAGCACCACGGTTAAACGCGCGGGAGCCGGACTGCCAGGTGACGGCATGTCGACCTCCTCGCGCGCGCGAAACAGCACAGTCCCAAATACCCGCCGGATGGGCTGCGCGAAGCTCGACGCCGTGTATTGACCGATCGTGCTCGCGTCGGGATAGCCGCAATCCCAGGCTGGCGCGCGGCGCAGTTTATCTGAAGCGAGCCGATGTATGGCGATCGCAGCAAGCCATCCCGAGATGATCATGAAAACAAAAAGTAGCAGCCCGTCGTAGGAGCTGCGGCTCTGTGCGATCGGCACGATGGCAAGCCACGCGACACTGCGCTGCACGGGCATGTGATCTCCGATCAGGTCGTGAACGGCAGGCGCAAGCGCATCGATGAAGAGGCCGGGCAAGATCCCGGCCACAAAACAAAGTGCCGCAAAGCCGAACATGGCACCGAGAGAAAATCCATCGGCCTCAGGCGCAGTGGCGACAACGGAGCTGCGCGCGCGGCCCAGAAAGGTGATGCCGAAAGCTTTGACGAAACAGGCGGCGGCAAGCGCTGCGGAAAGGGCAAGCAGGGCGCCCACTGCAGGCACGAGAAACTTCAGGCCCCAGGATGGAAGCTGCGGGCTCAAAAGGATTGCCTGAAAGATCAGCCACTCGGAAACGAAGCCATTGAGCGGTGGCAGTGCCGAGATGGCCACACAGCCGATCAGAAACGCGAATGCCGTCTGCGGCATGCGATGAATGAGACCGCCAAGATGCTCCATGTCGCGCTCGCCGGTTGCGGTGAGCACGGCGCCCGCGCCAAAGAATAAAAGACTCTTGAACAGGCAATGATTGAAGACGTGCAGCAGTGCCGCCGTGAATGCGAGCGCCGCCGCCCAGGCAAGGCCAAACGCCTTGAACGCCAGCGCCAGGCCCAAACCGATGAAAATAATGCCGATGTTCTCGACGGTGTGATAGGCGAGCAGCCGCTTGAGATCGTGCTGCATCAGCGCATAAAGCACGCCAAGGACGCACGTTATGCCGGCGAGCGCCAGCACGATCGTGCTCCACCACCAGGACGCATCGCCAGCAAGTTCAAAGACAATGCGGATGAATCCATAGACAGCGATCTTGGTCATCACCCCGCTCATGAGGGCCGAGACGTGGCTGGGCGCTGCGGGATGGGCGAGCGGCAGCCAGGCATGGAGCGGAACCAGGCCCGCCTTAGAGCCCGTGCCGACGAGAGCGAGACAAAGAACAAGCGCGGCCAGGGCAGGGGAGGGACGGCTCAGGCGGATTTGCGCGAAGCTGTACGCGCCGTCAGGGCCTGCAAGCAGGCCAAATGTGAGGAGCAGAACGAGCG
>DATCJI010000296.1:0-2608 GCA_036562835.1 Xanthobacteraceae bacterium
CCGTAACGGGCAATGGCGTCATCCAGAACATATTCGACGCGGTAAACCTCATACATGAAGGCATCGTCACCCCGGTGCTCGTAAACAGCGCGCACGTCTCCTCCCGCGCAAAAGGCCCGCTCGCCGGCCCCGCGCACCACAACGGCGGTGATGGCCGGGTCAACACGCCATACCTCCAGCTGCGCGTAGAGCGACCTGATGAGCGGCATGTCGATGACGTTGAGAACGGCAGGCCGGTTGAGCACCGCAATCCCGACGGGGCCTGCAATCTGATGCAGCAGCGATGTAGAGCGGGCCTCGATGTTCATGCTTCTCTCTGGATCTGGGCAACGACAGCACGTCGGTCAATCTTGCCCGTCGCTCCGATCGGCCACTGCGTTATTATCCGCAACTCGCTCGGCCAGAATCTCCGCGTGATCCGCTCGCGCTCGAGCAGCCGGTTGATGTCGGCAAGCGCGAGTTGTCCGAGCGGCTTGAGCTGAACGCAGGCGACCGGGACTTCGCCCAGCCGCTCGTCCGGGACACCCACGAGTATCGCATGCACGACGTCGGGGTGCGATGCGACGACGTCCTCAATGAGAGCTGCCGGAATCGTCTCGGCGCCGCGGCGGATCACATTTTTTACCCTGCCGCTGATACGCAGGTAGCCGGCGGCATCGATCGATCCCAGATCTCCCGTATCGAAGAAACCGTTGCCATCGAGAACATTCTCATTGAGCGCATTCTCGCCCAGATATCCCGCGAACAGGAATGGACCGGTGGTGAATATTCGGCCCTCGATGCCGGGCGGAACTTCGTGACCCACATCGTCGCACACGCGAAAAAACATTTCCGGTTGCGACGTGCCAAGTGTCTCGATCAAGGCCTCGCGCGGGGTCTGCGCATCCGTTGCGCAGGCATGGCCGAACTCGGTCATGCCGAGTGCCCGGGATATCCGGAACGGAAGCGTGTCCATAGCCTTGCGCACGACCGGCGCCGGTAAGGAATCGCCGGACAGTGTGAAAAGGCGGATCGGGGAAAGGAGATCGAGCCGCGCGCGTGCAAGACCGAGCAGGTCGATGATGAAGGCCGATGGGCCAAGCGACACGGTGAAATGGTGCTTTTCTGCAAGCTCCACCATTTGCTGCGCATCCCAGCGCTCCTGCAGGAGCAGGCAGGCGCGCGCCTGCAAGGCGCAGCGCACGCCGTAGAAATACCCGAAGGTATGCCCAACCGGGATGGCAAGATGCAAAATGTCATATGGTTGTATGGCTTGTCTGATGATCGTGGAATCCACCGTGGCAATTGCCGAGTTGTGAACATGGAGGACGCCTTTGGGATCCCCGGTCGAGCCGGAAGTGACCGCGATCTCCAATGGGTCGAGATCCCGGCCGCCGGCTACCGGCGCTCCCACATCGATGTCCAGATCAGCAGCCCAACGCTCGAATGCGTGTTCCGCGTCCCCCTCCGGGGAGCGTGCAAGAATGATGCGCGGGGCACCTTCCGCCAGCGCCGCACGCGCGTCGGCGATCACCCCGCTGCGATCCTCGTCCGCACGCGGATAAAGCGCGGTGAACCAGAGCCGGGCCTTGGTCAGCCGCAGCGCGCGGTGGGTCTCGCGACCGTCCCACGCGATCGGGCAGAAGGCGAACACTGCGCGTGCAAGCTCTGCAGCGACAGCAAGCACCACAAACTCGTGCCAGTTGGGCAGCTGAACGAGAATTACGTCGCCAGCACAAATGCCCGCTCGGCGAATGGCCTCTGCGTGCCGCAGGGCCTCAAGCCAGAGCGCTCCGTAGGAAATAAAACGCTCTCCATCGATGATGGCCAATTTGCCGGGTTCGCTTGCGGCGACCTGCCTGACACGCTCCCACAATGGACTGCGTCCCCACCACCCGCGTTCACGCCATAACGCAAGCGGCCGCCGCCTGAGGCCGCTCAAATCACTGAGGCGCGGGTCCATCAGCTATACGGAAGCCATGTGCCATCTCAGATCGACACTGTCGCATCATTGGCGCGACGCTGGGCACCGACGTTGATCTTGATCGCAAACCAACTAGCATGCTCCGGCGGCCGCAAGAAGCGCACCAGGGTGCAAGGGGCTATGGCTGATGGGATTTTCCTTTAAGAAGAGCTTTGTCGTCGGGTGGGGGGACTGCGCTCCCTCAGGCGCCGTGTACTATCCGAATTACTTCCGCTGGTTCGATCAGTCAGTGTGGGATTTGTTCGACGCAGCAGAGCTGTCCATACCAGTACTCGAGAAAAAATACGGCATTGTCGGTCTTCCGCTGCTGAATTTGTCCTGCAGTTTCCGGGCGCCCTGTCGATTGCGCGATCGCATATGCCTGAAAACCCGCATCGCCGGCATCGAAGCCAAAGCCTTCAAGATCGAGCACCTCCTCAGTCGCGGCGATCAGGCGCTGGTAAGCGCTGTCGACGAGCGCTTCTGGGGCGTACGTCCCAAGGACGATCCCGGGCGCCTGCGCCGCGAAGCCATTCCGGCCGAGGTCGTCGCCCATCTGAATGCGGCGGAAGCGCGCGCCAAGGGCATGAGCTAACGTCAAGCGCGCACCAGGTCGGAGTGCCTCATCTCAAACCAAGGAGCACAAATGATTAAGATAAACGGCTT
>DATCJI010000300.1:0-3362 GCA_036562835.1 Xanthobacteraceae bacterium
GTCCCGCCCGCCGTTTGGGCGAAAGCAGGTGCGGCCGCCAAAAGCCCGGCGGCGAGACGCGCAAATTTTAAGGTTTTCATCGTGGAGATCTCCATGTCACGACCCACGGGACACCCGTGGATGCAATTCATCTTAAACTGCCGGTCCAAGAGGTATGTGCGCTGGCGCACATCGGGCAGAAATGTTGGCTGGTCTAATGGCCGGCTCGGCGTCTTCAGCGAATCAGCGAGCAACTGCGTCGGCAGCAGCTTTGACTTTTGATTCCCGTACGTGAGCGGCAGAACGCCGACACGGCGGAGCAAGCGCACTCCAGCGACGAAGGCAGCTCCGGGAGTGCCGGCGATACCTCGGTTAAGCCGTGCGTGCCGATTTCGCTCGAAGGAAATTTTCTCAGAGAACCTAACCCATTGCGCGAGCGCGAAGACGTGTTCAGCAACTTTTTGGACCACCGCGCTTGATCGAAGGCGGAGATCCGAAAGCTCCCGGCGGACATCAAGAATTTGGGGGGAGTAATTCTTAACCGGGCATTTACCATAAATCTTCATACTTGCGGCAGGGCGAGATCCGGTCCGGCCATTTGAAGTCACGCGAATGCTCGTGCGCAAATTTATGCTTTGGGTCGGCCAGGTCTCCGCTTCAGAGCGAGCCGAGGGCGCCGGCGCGCTGGCGCGGGCCTATCTTTATTCCGATCTCCAGCCGACCGAAAAGCGCGAAGCTGAAGTCGCGCTTTTGTCGCTGCTCGATGACCCCTCAGAGATCGTGCGGAAATCGATAGCTCAGGCATTCGCCAGTGTGATCGATGCGCCGCACGCAATCTGCTGGCGCTCGCCAACGACCAATCGGCGATTTCCTCCATCGTGCTCGCCCGTTCGCCGCTTCTGTCCGATGCCGAGCTGATCGAGCGCGCCGCCGTTAGCGATGGGGTTGCGCAGGCGGCGATCGCGGTCCGCCCGCGGCTCTCGATGAGCATATCGGCGGCGCTGGCGGAACTCGGCTCACGCGAGGCTTTGATCGCGCTTGCGGTGAATTGCGATGCCGAGATCGCCGAGTTCTCTTTGCGTCGGATCATCGAGCGTTTCGGCTCGTACGGCGAAATGCGCTGCTGTCGCGTCCTCACCTGCCGCCGTTCTTGCTCAGCGTGCTTGTCACCGCAACTTCGCAGGCCCTCTCAAACTTTGTCACCTCGCGCTCCTGGCTCTCGGCGGAGCGGGCGGAGCGCGTCACCCGCGAAGCGCGTGAGAGCGCCAACATCATGATCTCAGCCGAGACAGCAGGCGATTGCGATCATGCCGGGGCGTGCGAGCTCCTTTGTTATTTGCGCCACTCGGGACAGTTGACGGCGGGGCTTATCCTGCGTTCGCTTCTCTGCGGCCATACAAGCCTATTCGAAGCCGCGCTCTGCGAACTGTCAGGCATGCTGGTAGCGGGCCTCGTCGCCGCCTGCCAAGGGTCGGGCTTTGCGGCATCTTATAATCGCGCCGGACTGCCGGCCGGCTTACTGCCTGCTTTCCGCGCTGCGCTTGCAGCAGCGCGTGAGGTCGGTTTCATAAGCCAGAGCTGCTATACCGTGCGTGTCACGAACGATGATCGAGCGGGTCCTCACCGCTTGCGAAGATATGGATGAGGGGGAGGTCACTAGCCTGCTCGCGTTGCTCAGGCGCTTCGAAGCCGAGGCGTTGCGCGAAGAGGCGCGCGTCCTCGCGCTCGATCTGCGCCGGGCAGAGCCGCAGAGCGGCGTGGTAGTGCGAATGGCCTCACCCAGGCTCGAGCGCTCGAGCGCTCCGCTGATTAATCTGGAAGCGCTCGAAGCAGAAATCCTGCAGGCAGCGTGAGGACTTCATAAACGATCAGACACCCATCGCGAGCTGGTCGCCCGTGAGGTGGGCGATCAGCAGTTAGCTGAGCCCGGCCATGCAGAAGCGTCGGATCATCTAGCAAGCCTGCCACTTTTCACGTCTAGCGGCAGGAGTCGGTATTTCCCGGTTTCATGATCTGACACCTTCTCGTATCCGCGCCATGGCCGGCAGGTGGACAGACCTGCCGGAGCACCAACACCAATGCGATCCTAGGCTTGGCGGCGATCACAGCCGCACAAAACTCGCTGCATCCCGCTCTGAATTGTGCCGTAACAGCGCGCCGCCACGGGAGAAGCAGCGCGCGAAAATGTTGCGGCGACGAGCCCTTGCCACCCGCGGCCCGCCAGGCTCTTTGAGACAATCCGGATCTTCTCCTCTTCCGACCAGCGCCGGGATTGACCGGTCTCCAGAATTTCAAGCCGTCGCCAGCGCACTGATCCTACCGCTGTCCATACCGTCCTGTTCTCAGCGCCTAACCCACCGCGCACAAGGCGGCTTCACTGGATGGATACGCCGAGCACGTTGAACCTCCGATTACTATGCGTGTTGAAAGTTGTGGGCATATCTTGTATTTTTGCCCACAACCGATGCGATCCATCCCGGCGGCTCTTCAGACTGTCTACCTTGACCTGCTCCAGCAGGCGCTCCCGCGTGCTCCAGGGACAGTGTGGCGTCAGAGGCACAAAGGTAAGCAATACCTCAAAGTAGATGAGCGCCACGGGTCAATCCGCATCACTCGCCATCTTGGGCCCGCCGATGACCCCGAAGTCCAGCAGCACGCCGGTGCTCTGCGCGCCGAAGCTCACCAAGCCAAGAACAATCGCAAACTGGTGAGTGCGCTGAAACGGGCGGGCGTTCCGTCGCCTCCGCAGAACATCGGGCGCGTTCTCGAAGTGCTCGCCAACGCCCACATATTCGAGAGCGGCGGTGTCGTGCTTGTCGGCACGGCGGCTTACATCTGCTACTCGGCGGGGCTCGGTTTCTTCCTCCCGTCCGACCTTATGACAACGCAGGACGTGGACCTCTCTGTCATATCTCTCGCAATGCAGAACGCCGACCCTATCAACCTTAGCGAAGTATTGAAGCGCGCCGACCCGACGTTCCAGCCCATGTTTCACCTGGCACATCCGACCGCACCCCCCGCGAAGTTCAAGTCCGAGAGCGGGCTGCTCGTCGACCTTCTCATCCAGTTGAGGCGCAGCGCCTCTCCGGTGCCCCTGCCTGCGCTCGGCGCCGCTGCGGAGGCGCTGCCATATCAGGACTATCTTGTGGAGGATCGTGAGCGCGCAATAGCGCTCTACGGCAGCGGCGTGCCCGTGCTCACTCCACGCCCGTCACGCTTCGGCGTTCACAAGCTGATCATTTCAAGCCTGCGCCAGGAAGGGAGTGCCAAACGCGCGAAGGACTTGATGCAGGCGCAGGCGGTGCGCGAGGCTTTGCTCGCGAGGGACCCTGGCGCGTGGGATGAAGCCATCGACGATGCCCGCGGGCGTGGGAAAAAATGGA
>DATCJI010000355.1:0-8680 GCA_036562835.1 Xanthobacteraceae bacterium
GTTGCGCTCCAAAGCGTGCGCAGGCCCTCAAAGTTGAGCGCGGCACCTATGTCGGCGCCGTACTCGCCTTTGGCCGGCTCATTTGTACTCGAAACGGTCGAGCTGGTTGCAGCAGAGTGTGCTTGCTCAACTCGCTCAGCCGGCAATTCGGTTACGCCCGCCGTTTGTGTCGGTTCGGACGCGCTTCGCTGCCTGATCTCATTCCCTGCGCGGAGGGACTGGTCGGCACTGCCGGCTGGCTCGCCGTCGCGATGGAGCTGGTCAGATCGTCGAAATGCCTTTCGAGCCTGGCCATGCGAGCCGCGAGCCGGTCGCGCTCGGCCGCGAGCAGGCGGACAGTTTCCAGAAGCGCGGCGTTGGCTTCGGCTGCACGAGACGCCTCGTATGCGCGTTCGGGGGGCGGATTGGGACTGAGCGCAAGCACCAACCTTTGCGAACCGTTCTCCGAGAATCCGGCAGCGACCGCAATCGCCAGAGCCAACACGGAGGCCGCGCCCCAGGACGCCAAGCGCCACAGCGAGCCCATGGTGAATGGCGTCTTGAATCGCTCTTCGCGCTCGCGACTGGTAGACGATCCTGCGGCTGCCATATTACCGATCCGGCGAATCAGTAGGTGTCGGCCATATTATCAGGAGGTTAGGACGCAATATGTCATCGAGGCTACATGACGGCTGACCGTAGCTGCCTGGCGATCGTGCTCGCAGCCGGAGAGGGCACCCGAATGCATTCGGGGCGGCAGAAGGTGCTGCACGCGGTGGCCGGCCGGTCCATGCTTGCGCACACGCTTTCGGCCGTTCGGCTCGCCGGCGGGGACGCTATCGCCGTGGTGGTTGGACCTTCGGCGGACGACGTCGTTCTGGAGACGAAGCGTGTGGCTCCCGGCGCGGAAGTGTTCGTACAGGACAAGCGGCGGGGAACGGCGCATGCGGTGCTCGCGGCCCGCCAAGCGCTCGCGCGCGGGCCCGATGACATCCTCGTCGTATTTGCCGATACTCCCGTTCTTCGCCCCGACACCCTGCGCCGGATGCGGAACGCTCTGTCGCAAGGCGCCGCGCTCGTTGTGCTTGGTTTCCGCGCAAAAGATCCGAGCGGGTACGGGCGGCTCATCGTGCGGGAGGGCGAGCTTGTCGCCATTCGCGAGGAGCTCGACGCAAACGCATCCGAGCGGCAGATCGATCTGTGCAATGCCGGGATGATGGCGTTTGCAGGCGCGCGGGCACTCCCGGTGCTCGACGCAATTGGCTGCGAGAATAAAAAATCCGAATTTTATTTGACCGACGCTGTCGGCATTGTGCGCGCGCAAGGCGGCAAGGTGGTCATCGTCAATGCGGAAGAGGATGAGGTGCGCGGAGTGAACACAAAGAGGCAACTTGCAGAAACCGAGGCTGCGCTCCAGCAGCGGCTGCGCGCAGCGGCCCTCGAAGCGGGTGTGACGCTGGTCGCGCCGGAAACAATTTTTCTCGCCGCGGACACGAAGTTTGGACGCGATGTGCTCATCGAGCCTTTCGTCGTGTTCGGGCCGGGCGTAACGGTCGGGGACAATGCGGTGATCCGCTCATTCTCGCATATCGATCACGCCACGATCGGCAGAGGCGCATCGGTCGGCCCCTATGCGCGGCTGCGCCCCGGCGCCCGGCTCGAAGAGAACGTGCACATCGGCAATTTTGTCGAGGTGAAGGAAGCGGTGATCGAGGCCGGCGCCAAGGCGAACCACCTCTCCTACATCGGGGATGCGCGGGTGGGCGCGGGCGCGAATGTGGGTGCCGGGACGATTACGTGCAATTACGACGGGTTTGCCAAGCATCTCACCGACATCGGCAGCGAAGCGTTCATCGGCTCCAATTCGGCCCTGGTGGCACCCGTCAAAATCGGAGACCGCGCCTATGTGGGCTCGGGCTCCGTGATCACGGGCGACGTGCCAGCGGACGCGCTGGCCCTTGGGCGCGGACGTCAGACCGTGAAGGAAGGATGGGCGAAGCGTCTGCGGGCGCTGCGCGGCTCCAAGGTCAGGAAAAAAGGCGCCTAAATGCAATGGCCTACCGTCGGCTGTTAGCCTTAATTGTCACAACTTGTCAGCTATTTTGATTTCGTTTCAGGGGCCTGTGGCAATACAGCCCGAAGTGTAATGGCAGCGAGTGAAGTCAGGACGAAGAGTGCATGTGCGGGATTGTAGGAATTCTCGGACGTGAGCCGGTCGCGGGCTCGCTCGTCGGCGCGCTCAAGCTGCTTGAGTATCGTGGCTATGACTCCGCCGGCATAGCCACGCTCGAGAATGGGCAGCTCACGCGGCTGCGCGCGGAAGGCAAGCTGCGCAATCTGGAAGCGAGGCTGACGACGCAGCCGCTGCGCGGCACCATCGGGATTGGCCACACGCGTTGGGCCACCCACGGCAAGCCCACAGAGCTTAATGCTCATCCGCACGCGACCGATTGCCTCGCGGTCGTCCATAACGGGATCATCGAAAATTTTCGCGAGCTGCGCCGAGAGCTCGAGCAGGACGGCGCACAATTTCGATCAGAAACCGATACCGAGGTCGTGGCCCACCTGGTCTCGCGTGAAATGCAGAAAGGGCGCGCACCGCTCGATGCGGTACGCGCGGCCCTGCCACGCCTGCGCGGCGCCTTCGCGCTCGCATTCCTGTTCCGCGGCGAGGAAAACCTGCTGATCGGGGCGCGGAAAGGCTCTCCGCTCGCCATCGGACACGGCGCAGGCGAGATGTTTCTTGGCTCGGATGCGATCGCGCTCGCGCCGTTCACGGATGCGATCTCCTATCTGGAAGAGGGCGACTGCGTCGTGCTCACGCGCGAGGACGTCTCGTTCTTCGACGCCGACGGGCGCAAGGTCGAGCGGACGGTTCTCAAGTCCAACACGCCTGCGTTCCGTGTCGACAAGGGCAGCTATCGCCATTTCATGGCAAAGGAGATTCACGAGCAGCCCGAGGTCGTGCAGCACACGCTTGCCCGCTATCTCGACATGACTGCCGAGTGCGTGCATCTGCGCGGCAATCTTCCGTTCGACTGGCGCGACCTCGCGCGTGTCTCCATTTCGGCATGCGGCACGTCGTATTACGCGGGCCTCGTGGCGCGTTACTGGTTCGAGCGCCTTGCGCGGCTGCCCGTCGATATCGACGTCGCATCGGAGTTTCGCTACCGCGAAGCCCCCCTGCAACCCAATGGACTGGCCATATTCGTCTCGCAATCGGGGGAGACCGCGGACACGCTTGCCACGCTGCGCTATGCCCGCGGGCACCGCCAGCATGTGCTTGCCATCGTCAACGTGCCGGGCTCGGCCATTGCGCGCGAGAGCGACGTGGTCATGCCCACGCTCGCGGGGCCGGAGATCGGCGTCGCATCCAGCAAGGCATTCACGTGCCAGCTTGCCGTGCTTGCCTGTCTCGCCATTGCAGCCGGTCGCGCGCGTGGAGTCCTGTCAGGTGAGGACGAGCGCAAGCTCGTACGCTCGCTCATCCAAGCGCCCAGATTGATGAGCGAAGCGCTCGCGCTCGAAGGCAACGTGCAGCAACTCGCCCGCGGCCTCGCAGGCAGCCGCAATGTGCTTTATCTCGGGCGCGGCACGAGCTTTCCGGTCGCGCTCGAGGGTGCGCTGAAGCTCAAGGAGATCTCCTACATCCATGCCGAGGGATACGCGGCGGGTGAGCTCAAGCATGGACCTATTGCGCTGATCGACGAGCACATGCCGGTGATCGTCATCGCGCCTTATGACCGGGTATTCGAAAAGACGCTCTCCAACTTGCAGGAAGTGGCAGCGCGCCGCGGGCAGATCATCCTGATCACTGACCCCGAGGGCGCCAAGGCCGCCGAGCCTGAGCCATTGTCAACCATCACGCTCCCGGCTATGCCGGCCGCGATAACGCCGCTGGTCTATGCGATCGCCGTGCAGCTCATCGCGTACCATACGGCGGTCGAGATGGGCACCGACGTCGATCAGCCACGCAACCTGGCGAAATCGGTGACGGTGGAGTGAGCGCACGCTGACTTCTGCTCATTCCCGCGCAAGCGGGAATCCAGGAGCAAAGGACTGGGTCCCCACTTTCGCAGGGACGAGCGGAGAGAGCTCTATACATGAACGAATTTCAGCATAGTCCAGCAACGTTGCAGCCGAAGGCCGCTCCCGCGGCGCTGCCGGAAGCGAGCCGATCGTTTCACCACGGCATGATCGGTCGGCTGCGCAATTACTTCCTCACCGGGCTCGTGCTCGTTGGGCCTCTCTACATCACCGTCAGCCTGACCTGGTGGTTCATCAACTGGGTCGACGGTCTGGTGCGTCCATTCATTCCCCTCGCGTATCGGCCGGAAACATATCTCCCCGTAAAAGTGCCGGGCCTGGGCTTGATCATTGCACTCGCCACTTTGACCCTTCTTGGCTTTCTCACGGCCAATTTCGTCGGTCGCAAGCTCGTTGAAACGAGCGAAAAGCTTCTTGGCCGCATGCCGGTGGTGCGGCCGCTCTACAAGAGCCTGAAACAGATTTTCGAAACTCTCTTCTCGAAGAGCGGAACAAGTTTCCGCAGAGTAGGACTCGTGGAATTCCCGTCTCCAGGCATGTGGTCCCTGGTATTTTTGTCAAATCCGGCGGGCGCCGACATCGCAAAGCGTCTTCCCGACACCGAGCACGTTGCAGCATTCATGCCATGCACGCCCAATCCGACGACGGGCTTTTTTTTCTATGTGCCGCGGCGCGACGTCCTCGATCTCGACATTTCAGTCGAGACGGCAATGACGCTGGTGATGTCGGCAGGCATGGCGCAGCCTGCCGGCAACGATCAAGCGAAGCTTGCCGCGCTTGCCGAGACTGCACGGCTTGCCCACTCCGCGCCGCGACCGCGCGCTCCCGCGCCGACGCCCTGAGCGTCATGGCCGTGCTTGTCACGGCCATCCACGTCTTGTATTCGGAAAAACGTGGATGCGCGGGACGAGCCCGCGCATGACGGTCCCTCAGCCCGCGCGGATGAGCCTGATCGCCTCGTCGCGTTCAAACAAGTATAAGAGACAGCGCAGCGCCTCGCCGCGTGGCGAAGCAAGTCCGGGATCGCGATCGAGAAGGAGTCGGGCGTCGTCTCGCGCCGGCCCGATGAACTTGGCGTGCGTCTCGATGCGGACAATACGAAATCCTGGCATACCCGACTGACGCGTGCCCAGCACATCGCCTTCGCCCCGCAGCCGCAGATCCTCCTCCGCAATACGAAATCCGTCGTCGGTCTGGCGCATGATGTCGAGACGCGCCTTGGCCGCTTCTCCAAGCGGCGCCTTGTAGAGCAGCACGCAGGTGGAGCGGGCGGTGCCGCGGCCGATGCGCCCGCGCAACTGATGCAGCTGCGCCAAGCCGAACCGCTCCGCGTGCTCGATGACCATGACGGTCGCCTCGCGAACGTCCACGCCGACTTCAATCACCGTGGTGGCGATCAGAATTTGGGTTTCGCCGGCGACGAACCGCGCCATAGCTTGGTCCTTCTCCGCCCCTTTCATGCGTCCATGCACCAGGTCCACCAAAACGCCAAAACGCTCTTTTAGGGTCGCAAAGCGTTCTTCCGCAGCAGCAAGGTCGATATTCTCGGATTCTTCAACGAGGGGACACACCCAGTAGACGCGGCGACCTGCAGCAAGTGCACGGCCGACGCCATCGATCACTTCTTTCAGACGCGATAACGGAACGGTCCGGGTATCGACGGGCTGACGCCCCGCCGGCTTCTCTCGCAGCTCCGAGACGTCCATGTCGCCGAAATAAGTGAGCACCAGGGTGCGCGGAATCGGAGTTGCGGTCATGACGAGCATATCCACGGCCTCGCCCTTCCTGGTCAGGGCCAGGCGCTGATGCACGCCAAAGCGGTGCTGCTCATCGACCACGGCAAGCGCGAGATCGCGAAACTCGACATCATGCTGAAACAGCGCGTGCGTTCCGATAAGCATATGCACGTCCCCCAGCACGAGGCGAGAAAGCAGCTCGTTGCGCTCACGGCCGCGCTCCCGGCCGGTGAGGATGGCGACGCTCATGCCGGCAGCCGCGGCGAGTGGCGCAATGGTGTTGTAATGCTGACGCGCCAGAATTTCGGTGGGTGCCATCAAGGCGGCCTGCCTGCCGCCTTCGACTGCGGTCGCCGCCGCGAGCAGCGCGACCACCGTCTTTCCGGACCCGACGTCTCCCTGCAGGAGCCGCAGCATGCGCTCGGGCTTTGCGAGGTCCGCCACGATATCGGTCATGGCACGCGATTGCGATGCTGTGAGCGTGTAGGGCAGGGCGGCGGCGATCTTTTTGCGCAGCTCACCGCTGCCCTCGGTCTTACGCCCGAGCGGCCGCCGCACATGCGCGCGCACGAGAGCGAGCGCAAGCTGCCCGGCGAGAAGCTCGTCGTAGGCGAGGCGTGACCACGCGGGGCTCTCCGGTGGCACGTCGGTCGGCTGCACCGGACGGTGCAGCAGCGTGAGCGCCTCGGCAAACGCCGGGAAGCGTTCGCGCGCTACCCAGCTCGGGTCCTGCCATTCCGGAATTTGCGGTACGCGCGCGAGCGCCGAACGCATGGTCTTGCTCACCTGATTGAGCGTGAGACCCTCGGTGAGCGGATAGTTCGGCTCGACCAGCGGCAGCTCGGCGAAATCATGCTCGGAGACAATGCGGTCCGGATGCACCATCTGCATCATGCCGTCGTAGAGCGAGATGGTGCCCGAGACGTAGCGGCGTTCGCCCACCGGCAGCAGCTTTTGCAGATATTCCCGGCGCGCGTTGAAGAATATCAGGATGAGATCGCCGGTTTCGTCATGGGTGTACACCTGGTAGGGCACGCGCGGCCGCTGCGCGGGAGAAGGCCGATGCCGATCGACCGTGACGGCGACCGTCACGATGGTGTCGAGCACGACCTCACGCAGCTTCGGCCGCAACCGCCGGTCGATTATTCCCGAAGGCAAGTGGAAAAGCAGATCGACGACGCGCGCGCCTTCCGGCCGGTCGAGGAGCCGGTCATAGAGCTTCTCCACCTTGCTCCCTACTCCGGGCAGCGCAGTGATCGAGGCGAACAGTGGATTGAGCAGAGGTGGCCGCATGTCTTCACCTACCGTATCCACCTCTCCGTAGCCCGGATGGAGCGAAGCGACATCCGGGGACCATCCCGGATTTCGCTGCGCTCAATCCGGGCTACGATCAGCTGACAATACTCATTCTCGTTGTTATATGACCACGGCCCGGCTCGTCCGGGCTTTTGGCGTTTGGCCGGTCGGCCGGAATCAACAGCGATGGACCCAGAACATCATGCGGAAGCACTGGACGTTCGCCGTCGCCGGCTCCTTTTCCGCGCATGGCATCGCGGGATGCGCGAGATGGATTTGATCCTGGGCCGTTTTGCGGATGATCAGGTGGCACATCTGCCGCCCGAGGAGCTTGATGACCTCGAACGGCTCATGGAAGTGCCCGATTGCGATTTGCTCGCCTGGGTGATGGGACAGGCGATGGTGCATCCCGACTACGATACTGTCGTGTGGCGGCGGCTTTGCGCGTTCCATGACGTGCCTTCAGGTGCGAAGCAGCGAGGCAAACCAGAGTGAGCAGCGCAAATAACTTGCCTGGACTTCTTGTCGCCGGCCGCCCGCTCATCCTCGCGAGCGTGGCCGATGGCGCGCAAGGGCTGATCGTCGCCGATGTGGCGCGCGCCTTGCGGGCGCGGCCCGAAGGTCAGCCTGCGACTCTGGTTGTCATGTGCCGCGACGGAACGCGCATGGCCGGTCTTGCACGCGCCCTCGCGTTCTTCGCACCCGATCTGGAAGTGGTGGAATTTCCGGCGTGGGATTGCCTGCCCTATGACCGCGTCTCTCCCCACACCGGCGTGGTTGCCCAGCGGATGACGGCCCTCTCACGCCTGGTGCGGGAAGGCGCGCCGCCCGCAGTTCTCGTCACCAGCGTCAACGCGGCGTTGCAGCGACTCCCGCAGCGCGACTTTGTCGCCGGGCAATTGCTCTCGATTGGGGCAGGCAACGTGCTGCCTATGGCCGACCTGGTTGCGCGCCTCGAACTAAACGGATTTCTGCGCACAACGACCGTGCGGGAGCCGGGGGAATACGCCGTCCGCGGCGGCATCGTCGATCTTTATGCGCCCGGCGCAGATGAACCTGTACGCCTCGATTTCTTCGGCGAAACGCTCGAGACAATCCGCAGCTTCGATCCGGAAACGCAGCGCACGACCGGCGATCGGCGGCGGCTCGATCTTGTGCCTGCCGCGGAAATGCAGCTGACCAGCGAAACCATCAAACGATTTCGGCTCGGCTATGTCGAAGCGTTTGGAGCCCCTGCGCCCAATGACCTGCTCTATGCAGCAATCAGTGAAGGGCGCCGGCATCCCGGCATGGAGCATTGGCTTCCGCTCTTTCACGAGCAAATGCAGACGCTGTTCGATTATGTGCCGAACTGCACGACCGTCCTCGAGCCGCTTGTCGAGGAGGCAGCTCACGAGCGGCTCGCACAGATTGGAGACTATTACGAAGCGCGGGAGCAGGCGCTCGGTCAAACCGGAGGAGGGCCGCCCTATAAGCCACTGCCGCCCAGCCGGCTCTATCTCGAAGAGAAGGAGTGGCGGCAACACATTGAACATGCGCCGCTCGCGCGTTTGACACCGTTCGCCGTCCCGGAGGGGCAGGGCACGGTCATCGATACCGGCGCGCGGCAGGGGCGAAATTTT
>DATCJI010000140.1:0-9659 GCA_036562835.1 Xanthobacteraceae bacterium
CACCGATGACCGACGTGAACGGCTGACCAGAAATGACCTGAAACTCTGGTCCATTGAATGGGTCCGGTGATTCCGACCGCGCTGCAGCTAAAGTAAGTACCAACGAGCTGGCATTAAAGTTTACATCGGTTGTGATATTGCCATCGACCCTCAGAGTCGTCTCCACGGCGCCGTTCACGACGAATGGATTTACTGAATAATTGAATGTGCAGAGAGCAGTTTGCCCTGCCCAGAGAGCCACCTTGTGGCGGCAATTGGAGCGTGTGCCCGACACGCCCCAGCTACAACGCCCGATTGAGAAAGACCGGCATTCCTAACTTGTTTGCGTACATGGGACGATACCGCTCGGTGTTGTACGCGGTGGCGACGTCAACCTTGCGCGGACCGAGCTTGGGATCAGGGATGGGCACCAGTTCATAGCGACCGTCCGTTAACGCCGACATGAGGCCAGTTTTGCCATCCAGGATAGCGTCGTAGGCCATGTTGCCAAAGGTCAGGCCCACAAGCTTGTCGACGAAGTCCGGGTCGCCCGAGCGCAGGTCGTAGGTGAGGTCCGACGTAATTGTCTCCTCGCCGGCGCGCCGCTTTATCTCGTCGGCAAGTGCCTCGGCGACGCTCGCCTTCTTACGGTGGCCGTATGCATCTGGTTCGCCGTATTCTTGCACTTCGTAGCCTTCCCAGCGAGCCCCTTCGCTGAGCACAACGAGCGCGTAGTTGCTCGGGTTTGCGCGTTTCTCCTCGATGAGCAAACGGATGAGCTTGTCGAGATCGACCTTGTATTCGGGGATAACGCATCGGATCGAGGTCACGTACGCGCTATAAAGCGCTGTAAAGCCCGCATCGCGCCCGAAGATGCGGAAAATGCCGATCCGCTCGTGTGAGGCAACGGTGGTCCGCTGGCGCTGGATGGCATCGGAGGCGCGCGTAATCGCGGTCGAGAAGCCGATGCAGTACTCAGTGTTGTGAACGTCATTATCCATGGTCTTCGGTATAGCAACGATCCTGACGCCAAGATCGTTTAACTTGGTGGCGTAACTGAGCGTGTCGTCACCGCCGATGGCAACGAGATGTTCAATGCCGAGCGCGGACAGGTTGCTCAGCACTTGCTTGGAGAGGTCCCAGGTTTTGCTATCAATGCCACTCTTGCTGCTCAACGAGACTGGAAAGTCGTCGGCAGCGAGGTGAGCCGGTAGCTTCTGCATCTTGGAGGGGTTGGTGCGGCTGGAGTGCAGCACGGTCCCGCCGCGCCGGTCGATGGTACGTGTGTTCTCCCGGTCGAGTGGAATAATGTAGTGACGCCTGCTGGCCGGATCATCGAGATTTAGGTGCGTGAGCGCTTCCCAGCCGCGGCGAAAACCTATTACCTCGATGTCGTTCTCGCTGCTGCGATAGGTAACAGTTTTTATGACCGCGTTGAGGCCTGGGACATCGCCGCCACCGGTAAGAATGCCGACCCGTTTCTTGGCCATGATCGTCCCCTAACGTTCAATGCCCAAATGAGCTGCCGCTGGAAGGAGTTGCACCCACCACCTGGTCGACCGCTAGAGCAGAGCCCTTAAGTTGAAATCGCGGTGGATCTGCTCCCCAACCCATGGTCTCCATATATAATATCAGAGCGTTGGGCAGGAGGGTCGCTCCGGCCATTCAATGAGGGTGGCGATCTGTGCGCCACGGCATGCTCTAAATAGCCCTTATCCGGTCACTTCCTCCGACCTACACAAAATGGAAACGATTAGAAGAGTGAATGCTGCCCGGATGACGTGATCTAGCGATGGTAGCGGCTTATGAGCGCTAGTGGCGCTGATGCGACCCATGAGCCTCTCGCAGATGGTCTGCTCATTGTGCTGAGTCGGACAGACGGCAGTCACCGGTTCGGGAAATACCCGTTCGCACTTTGTATTTTCGCGATAGCTCACGTGCGAGCTGTGATAGAGTGAGTCCTGCAAACCTTGAAGGTGCCCCATGTCTGACGTGATCTACGAGATTGTCCAGCACGACGGGGGCTGGGCTTATAAGGTTGACGGTGTGTTTTCGGAGCCCTTCCCGACCCGTGCGGAGGCGCTCGCCGCCGCCAGGGCGGCTGCCGAGGAGCAGGAAATTCCCGGCGATATGGAAGACATCGAGTACGAGGATGAGAAGGGTGAGTGGCACACGGAAACCGTCAGCGGCCGAGACCGACCACATACCGTCGTGAAGGACACGTAGATTGAGCTATGTCGCTCGGCCGTTCCGTCAGGGATGACCTTTTTGTCCGCCAGATGTTTTTGACGCCCTGAATTCATGGGCCAATTTTGGATGACCCTCGACAACATCCCCCGCAGTCCAGGGAGCGTACGTACTCGCGATCCAGCTGCGTCAGCTAGACTAGTCGCCAACCTGGCACAAATCGGAGATGTCAGCCACGCGCGTGACGAACGGATCTGACAGCGACACAGTGTATCGGCGCGCCAGGTTGCCAAGCACCCCCGCACCAGGCCTTCGCCTCGCCGCTCTGTAATTCCGATGTGCCCCAATCCCTACAGCGCCGCTGCTCGGAATGTTTGTGCTGCGCAGTGTGACGAATTTCGATTGATCTGTGCTGAGCGTCACACTCCGAAGAATGCGGTCATGCGACAAAGCGAGAGGATGTTCACCCAGATACAAGGGGTCGCGTATTGTGCAGTTTCAGACCGTCTGCCGATGTTGTTCCCGCCCGATGGACACCGTGCTGACGGTTGCGCCTGTATTCGGCAGGCCTAGCCTGCTGGCGTTTGTGTGTTCCGGCTGCGGCGGTGCGAAAAGCGACGTGATTTATCCCGAACGTTGGCGAGTAAAACCGGCTGCTCCGCAGCAGGACGTTGTGCTTGAAAGCGTAACGCTCCGGTAAAGCGCGCAAAAGCCGGGGCCCCTGCGGTCGCCGAGAAGCTGCAAGCGGCTGAGGCGCTTGCCGAGCTTAAGGGCGGCATAGCCGGCCGTGCGGCGACCTTAATGCCCCGCTAGTCCGTTCGCAGGAGAGGATAGACGGAGAGCTTACTTGCCTTCGTCGGGCGCGGGCACTTCCCAGACGCGCAGCATCCGGCCGGGGACGAGTGCGTAGGCGCTCATCGGGTCGACCTTGTGCCGCACGCCATCGACCAGGACCGCAAGCACCGCGTTATAGGCGTCGAGATCGGTGAGCCGCGGCGTGAACTGCACGTCGACCGCGATGGTCTCCGCCATTGGAAAGGCTGTCGCGCCGAGGTGCTTAGGCATGATGTGATCAAGAAGGTCGTTGTAGGGGTCGACCAGGACCGCCTCGCCATTGAATGCGGGCAGCGCAGATTCGATTTGCGCCCAGGCGGGAACTGCAAGGGTTGCCGCAAGGGCGCCGCTCAGCATGGTCTTTCCGAAAAGATTCGCCACGGTGGCCTCCATTTACGCTCAAAACAGGGAGACTCGGCCTCGACGCTCCCAGCCCTCGACGCAGGCAGCGGCGGGTCAATCGCACTGACTCGCTGTTTGTCGTGCGCCATGCCGGTTCGGTTCAACCTGGTTAATCATTTCAGTTTGGAACGGACCTCCCGCGGCTTCTGAGCAAAGAACCTCAAGGCTTTGAACATACTTGCCTAAACAAGCGGCGGGGCAGGAAAATCATTGACCACCGTGTTCTTGACCGCAGTGGCGTAGCGCATGGGCGGCGGCGTGCACCGGCTGCGGCCGATATAGCGCGGCACCCCGGCGGTGAAGCAGGCAAGTGCCCCGGTCACGTCGCCGTTCTCGAGTGCCTCGAGCGCCGTGCGCTTTGAGCCTCCGAGCGGCGCGTCGATGAGAAGAACGTCCGCATCGCGCCCGGGGTGCAGGAAACCGGAATTGAGCCCATAGACCTTCGCGGGATTTCCTGTCGCCGCGGCGATCATCCACTCGGGTGGATGGCGGGAAAGGCACGACATCTCGGCAATGCTCTTGATCATGCCCTGCGGCATGACCCCTGTTCCGGTCGGCGTGTCAGTGGCAATGAGAAACCTGTCGAAGCAGTCCTTCTTTACCGCGAGATCGAGCACCAGAAGCGCCGTGCGGATGTTGCCTGCCTGCACGATCTGCAGCGCGGCCCTGGTCTCATCGATGACACGCTCGAAATCCGCGTCCGGCATGGCGATCGGGCCGCCGTTGATGTGAAACGAGACATCGGGCTGCATGGCAATGAGGTGCTCGCCCCAGATGGAATTCGCGAGCGACAGCGAAGCCCCGCCGGTATGCACGTTCGTGATCAGGCCTGCGCGCCTGGCCGCGGCGATCAGCGGCACATAGTCGAACGGCGTCTTGACGCTCCCGAAGCCTGCCTTGGCGAGCCACACGCCCTTGCCGGCCAGCTCCTGAAAATCCTTGTCCTCCATGCCGGGCTCGAGAATGACGTTCCCGCCATGCACGCGCATGCCGCCCGGGCGCAGATTGTCCCAACAGCGCTTGGCGGCAACCGCAAGCGCTTTCACGCCCTCCACATCATGGGGCGTGCCGGGGACATGGATCTCGCAGGCCGAGATCGCCGTCGTCGTTCCGCCATGGAGATAATTTTGCAGAAACCCGAGCGCTGACTGGCGCGGGGTGTAATCGCCGAAGGCGATGTGCACGTGAGAGTCGATGAATCCCGGGCAGGCGGTGACGCGGTTCGCGTCGAGGATCAAATCGCAATCCTCGAGGTCCGCATCCGCGACCGAGCCCACCTTCGCGAGCTTGTCGCCTTGCATCAGAATGGCGTCGCCCTGCACGAAGGGGGTGCGCCAGTCGCCCGACAGGATGCAGCCGAGGTTGACGATTGCGGTTTTCATGGCCACCTCACGGCGTCGACAAGGTAGGATGGGTTGAGCGTGAGCGAAACCCGTCAACTTGATGGGCTACGGCGCTTCGCGCCTGGCCTATCGTACGAGGCCAAATCGGAATGACCGCAGCTCCCAAGGTGAGCTTCGTCTCGCTCGGCTGTCCCAAGGCGCTCGTGGACAGCGAGCGCATCATCACGTGCCTGCGCGCGGAAGGCTACGAGCTCGCGCGTGAGCATCACGGCGCGGACGTGGTCGTCGTCAATACCTGCGGCTTTCTCGAAAGCGCGCAGGCGGAATCGCTTGCCGCGATCGGCAAGGCACTCAACGAGAACGGCAAAGTCATCGTCACGGGGTGCATGGGCGCCGACGGCGAGGTCAGAAAGCGCATCCCGCAAGACGTGCTCGCCATCACGGGCCCCCAGCAGTACGAGAGCGTGCTCGATGCGGTGCACCGCGCGGTGCCGCCCGCCCACAATGCATTTGTCGATTTGCTGCCGCCGCAGGGCATCAAGCTCACGCCACGACATTATGCGTATGTGAAGATTTCAGAAGGCTGCAACAACCGGTGCTCCTTCTGCATCATCCCGAAGCTGCGCGGCGATCTCGCCTCCCGGCGGGCCTCCGACGTGATGCGCGAGTGCGAGCGACTGGTCGGCGCGGGGGTGAAGGAGCTGCTCGTCATTTCCCAGGATACCTCTGCCTACGGCAGCGATATCAAATATCAAGCGAGCGAATGGAATGGCCGGCCGCTGCGGGCGAAATTCTTCGATCTCGTGGAGGCGCTCGGCTCCTTGGGCGTCTGGGTGCGTCTGCATTACGTCTATCCGTATCCGCATGTGGATGCGGTGATCCCGCTCATGGCGGACGGCAAAGTGCTGCCCTACCTGGACGTGCCGTTCCAGCATGCGGCCCCCGCAGTGCTCAAAGCGATGCGACGGCCGGCCGCGCAGGAAAAGACCCTTGAGCGCATCGGACACTGGCGCACGCTCTGCCCCGAGCTCACCATTCGCTCGACCTTCATCGTCGGTTTTCCGGGTGAGACCGAAGCCGATTTCGAAACGCTTCTGCAATGGCTCGAAGCGGCCGACCTCGACCGGGTCGGCTGCTTCCGTTACGAGCCGATCAAGGGCGCCGCCGCGAACGATATCGCACCGCCGGTCCCCGACGAGCTGAAAGAAGAACGGTGGCACCGGTTCATGCAGCAGCAGCAAAAAATCTCGGCGCGGCGCCTCAAACGGCGCATCGGCAAACGCGAGCCGGTCATCGTCGATAAGGTCGAAGCAAAAGCGGGCGCGCTAAGCGCCCGAGGACGCACGCGCGGCGATGCGCCGGAAATCGATGGCGCCGTGCACGTCACCAGCCGGCGGCCGTTGCGCGTAGGCGATATCGCCACAGTGAAGATCGAGCGCGCCGACGCCTACGACCTGCACGGCACCGTGGTGGGGTATTGAGCTAAGGCTACAGCCCCCGCCGTCATCCTGAGGTGCTCGGCGCAACGCGCCGAGCCTCGAAGGATGCGGCCGGGCGCTGGCCGTGCATCCTTCGAGGCTCGCTCGCTACGCTTGCTCGCGCCTCAGGATGACGGCTCAAGGTTGGAGGTCGCGCCGCAGTCATGATGACCGCGTATTACCTACTCCAGTCGCGTTCGCTGAGCACTCTCACCACGGCGCTCGTCAGCGTTGCGAGATCGTCTTCGCTGATCGTGAACGCGGGCGTGAGATAGACAATCGAGCCGAAGGGGCGGATGAATACCCCTGCCTCGATGAAGCGCGCGCGCAACGCTTCGAGATCGGCAACGCGGGTGAGCTCGACGACACCGATTGCGCCCTTCACGCGCACGTCCTTCACATGCGGGAGCAAGCGGCACGGCGACAACCAGCGCTCGAGCGCAGTCGCGATGTGCGCGACCTGCGCCAGGCGGGGCTCGCGCTCGAACAGGTCGAGCGACGCATTGGCGGCAGCGCAGGCGAGCGCATTGGCCATGTAGGTGGGGCCATGCATGAACGCGTGCATGGGATCCTCAGACCAGAACGCGGCGAAGATCTCTTCCTGCGCAACCGTAGCGGCGAGCGGCAAGGTGCCGCCCGTCAACGCCTTGGACAACGTGATGATATCCGGCACCACGCCGGCAGCCTCGCAGGCAAACATCGCTCCGGTGCGTCCGAACCCGGTGAAGATTTCGTCAAAAATCAACAACGCCTCATGACGCCGGGCAGCATCATCGAGGCACTGCAGGACCTCGGGAGCATGGAAGCGCATGCCCCCTGCCCCTTGCACCAAAGGCTCCACGATAATTCCCGCAAGCTCATGCGCATGCCCATCGAGGCACGTCGCAAAGGCCTCTTCACTTGCCACCTGCTGCGGTAGCTCGAGGACGTGCTGCGCGGGCAGCACCGGCGCAAACAGGCGGTGCATGCCGCTTTGCAGGTCGGATACCGCCATCGCGCCAGTGCTGTCGCCGTGGTAAGCGCCCCTGAACGCGATGAACTTCGTTTTCTCCGCCCGCCCGCGGTTGTGCCAGTACTGGATCGCCATCTTGAGTGCGATCTCGACCGCGACCGAGCCGGAATCGGAAAAGAACACGCGCTCGAGGCCTTGAGGAAGGAGGGCTGCGACCCGGCGCGCGAGCACGCTCGCTTGCTCATGGATCAAGCCGCCGAACATCACGTGCGGCATGCTGGCGAGCTGGCGCTCCACTGCAGCGCGGATATGGGGGTGATTGTATCCGTGGCACGCGGTCCACCAGGATGCGATGCCATCGACGAGCTCGCGCCCGTCGGCGAGCACGATGCGGCTTCCTTGCGTACGTGCGACGGCAAGCGGCGGACGCGCCATCTTCATCTGGGCGTAGGGCAGCCACAGATGGTCAAGCTGGTACCATCCGGGCAGCTTGTCTGATCCTGCCTTGCCCGCCACTTCGCCCGCTTCCCTTCCCGCCCCGATGCCGCCATTCTCACGCCGGATCAGGGTTTACATCAACCGGCGCCAATGCAGTCACTCGATGAATTCGCGACCTCGAAGCTCGCCCAGCTCGAAGCGAACAGTTTGCGGCGGGCGCTCATCGACACCATCCGAGTCACCGGCATCTGGACCTTGCGCGATCGCCGCCGGCTCCTCTCGTTCTGCTGCAACGACTATCTCAATCTCACGCATCATCCGGCAGTGATCGAAGCGGCGAGCCAGGCCTTGCGCCTTTATGGGGCAGGCGCGGGCGCGTCGCGCCTGGTTACCGGCAACCATCCGCTGTTCGCGGAGCTCGAGCGCCGCCTCGCGCGCCTGAAGGAGACCGACGATGCCTGCGTGTTCGGCTCGGGGTATCTGGCAAATCTGGGCATCATTCCCGCGCTCGCCGGCGCGAATGACCTGATACTCATCGATGAGCTCTCGCACGCCTGCCTGTTTGCCGGCGCGCGGCTTTCGCGCGCGAAAGTCATTCCCTATCGCCATGGCGATCTCGCGCACGTGCAGGCGCTGCTGGCGGAGCACCGATCCCGCCACCCGCGCGCGCTGATCGCGACCGACGGGGTTTTCTCGATGGATGGCGATCTTGCGCCGCTGCCCGGACTTGCCGACCTGGCCCAGCATCATGAGGCATGGCTCTTGTCCGATGACGCGCACGGCCTGGGCGTTCTTGGCGGCGGGCGGGGATCAGCTTTCGTGCATGGAAAAGCGGAAATTCCCCTGCAGATGGGAACGCTGTCCAAAGCCATAGGAGCGTACGGTGGATACCTCTGCGCCTCCGCCCCCGTGATCGACCTTATGCGCAACCGCGGACGCACCCTCATCTATTCGACCGGCCTGCCTCCGGCCATTGCGGCCGCCGCAATCGCCGCTCTCGATCTGATCGCACGGGAGCCGGCCTATGCGGCGCTGCCCGTTGCAAAAGCCAAAGCCTTCGCGCGAAGCGCGGGGCTGCCGGAACCGGCGAGCCCGATCGTGCCGGTGATCGTGGGAGACGCGAAGGCGGCGGTCGCTGCCTCCCACCTGCTCGAACAGGAAGGATTTCTCGTTGCCGCCATCCGCCCTCCGACCGTGCCGTCCGGCACGGCGCGCCTGCGCTTCACCTTCACGGCCCAGCATCCCGACAATGAGATCGAGCGGCTTGCGCAGATCGTGCGCACGCGCATCCTCGCGCATGAACCCGCGCGCGCGATCGCCGCGCAATGAGCGCAGTCTTCGTCACTGCAACCGGGACCGACATCGGCAAGACTTTCGTTAGCTGCGGCCTGATCCGGCACGCCCGCGCCATCGGCCGGCCGGTCGACGCGATCAAACCGGTCGCAACGGGCTTCGATCAGCGTGATCCGCAGGGCAGCGATGCCGGCATGCTGCTCACCGCGCTCGCACGCCCGGTCACATCGGAAGAACTTGAGCGCGTGTGTCCCTGGCGCTTCTCGGCGCCGATCTCGCCCCATCTCGCCGCCGCTCACGAGCAACGCCCCATCGACTTTGCGCAGCTGGTCGAGTTCTGCCGGACTGCCATTTCCCGCGCACGCGGATTGCTGCTGATTGAGGGAATCGGCGGCATCATGGTTCCCCTCGACGACCGCCGCACCGTGCTCGACCTCATCTCGCTGTTGCGTATTCCGGTGCTGCTGGTCACGGGCAGCTATGTCGGCACGCTGAGCCACACGTTCACCGGGCTGGAAGTGCTGGCACGCCGCAACATCGACATTGCGGTGATTGCCGTGAACGAGACGCCGGGCAGCGCGACTTCGGTCGAAGACACCGCAAAGACGCTCGCGCATTTCGCAGTTCCGCTCGATGTCGTGCCGCTCCCGCGTCTGGCGCCGGATGCACCGGAGCACCCCGCCTTCGCGCAGATATTGTCGCTGCTCTCTGCTTGATACCTTCGTTTAAACGCGCCGTGTCCCGGGCGCGGCG
>DATCJI010000377.1:0-1796 GCA_036562835.1 Xanthobacteraceae bacterium
CGCCACCTCTTCGCGCAACTGCCGGTTGCGCGCGTGCGCGGTTACAGCGCGAGCCGGTTTTCCTTCAATACCGAGGGCGGGCGTTGCGAAACCTGCAGTGGCCAGGGAGTGATCAAGCTTGAAATGAGCTTCCTCCCCAACAGCTACGTGCCGTGCGAAGATTGCGCCGGGCAGCGTTACAACGCGCAGACCCTCGAGGTCCTCTATCACGAGCGCAGCATCGGGGACGTGATGAAAATGACGATCGCGCAGGCGGCAGAATTTTTCGCCGCCAATCCAAAAATCGCGCGCCCGCTTTCGTTGCTCGTCGAGACCGGGCTCGGCTATCTCCAGCTCGGCCAGCCGAGTCCGACCCTGAGCGGGGGCGAAGCGCAACGGCTCAAGCTCGCGACGAAGCTGACCCGCGGCGTGAGTCGGGCGGCGAACGAGCGCCTGCGCAAGATGCGGCATCCGAAGTCGACTCTCTATCTGCTCGAGGAGCCGACGATCGGGCTGCACATGGCGGACGTGGAATTGCTCCTCAACGTCATTCATCGCCTGGTCGACGACGGGAACACCGTCATCGTGATCGAGCACAACCTGAGTGTGATCGCAGAAGCCGACTACGTCATCGACATCGGGCCGGAAGCCGGTTCGTTAGGCGGGGAGATTGTCGCGTTTGGCACGCCGGAAGAGGTGGCGAAGAATCGCCTCAGCCGGACCGCGCCGTTTCTGCGCGAAGTGCTCGCGCAGGGCCGAAACGGCACGAGGCCACAAAAAGCGTTCCCATCCCGAGCCGGCAGAGCGCGGCGAGGGACCTCACGATTGCAATAGACGCGTTCTTGTTACGGGCGGGCGTGGATTGCAGGGTGGAGATCCCTCGCCTTCTGCGCGGCTTCGGGATGCCAACGCTTTTCAGAAATAAGGTCGTTCCTTGACGGTTGCCGCTCGCCTTGATCTCGCGGAAAGTCGCGCGGCTTGATGCTCGCCTATTACCTGCACACCTTCGATCCGTTTATCTTCCGCATCTGGGGCGATTTCGGACCGCGCTGGTACGGGATGGCTTACGTCCTTGCTTTTGCCTGCGGGATTTGGTTGCTCCGCGTGCTGGCGCGCCGTGGCTATACCCAGTTGCGGGTCGACCAGGTGGGCGACTTCATTACCTGGGGCGCTCTCTTCGGCGTCATGATTGGGGGTCGAATCGGGTATGCCTTTTTCTATCATCCGGAAATGTTGCTCCACCCGCTCGAGATCGTGCGGGTCTGGGAAGGCGGGATGTCGAGCCACGGCGGAATGATTGGGCTCATCCTCTTCACCTATTGGTACGCCTGGCGGCACAAGCTTTCCTGGACCAATCTGGGTGATAATCTCGTCGTGGTCGCGCCGATTGGTCTGTTGTTTGGGCGTTGCGCGAATTTCATCAATGGCGAGCTTTACGGTCGCCTAACGACGGTGCCGTGGGCGATGCTTTTCCCGAAAGAGCTGCTCGAGGGAACAAATGCGTCCGAAGCGGACCGCGCCCTTCTTGCCGCGCAGCGGATCGATCCCAGTCTCACGAATCCGGAAGCGATTGTCAGCGCGCTCCACAGTTCGCCGCGCTTGCGCGAAGTAATTCGTCCGATCCTGACCCCGCGCCATCCCTCGCAGATTTACGAGGCGCTCCTCGAGGGCGTGCTGCTCTTCACGATCCTCTGGTGCGTGCGGACGCGAACCCGGCAACCGGATGGCGTGCTGACCGGGCTCTTCTTTGTCTGCTACGCGATCTTCCGCATCGTCGTCGAATATTTCCGCGAGCCGGACGCGTCGCTCATCGCCGG
>DATCJI010000392.1:0-3620 GCA_036562835.1 Xanthobacteraceae bacterium
ATCGTTCCCTCGAGGAAGTTCCGGAGGGTCCGCTGGTCGTGCTCGCCAACGAGTTCATCGATGTCCTGCCGATCCAGCAAGCGGTCATGTGCGCAGACGGCTGGCATGAACGGGTGGTCAAGCTCGGCCGCGACGGCAATCTCCGCTTCGGCATCCATCGCGATCCGATCCCGCTTTTCGACGACCTTCTGCCGTGGCCCATTCGCAATGCAAAGATCGGCGACATATTCGAATGGCGTCAGGACAAGATCGCGCTCGAGATCGGCCGCCGCGTGACGCGATCGCAAGGTGCCGCGCTGATCATCGACTATGGCCACACCCATACTGCATTAGGCGATACCCTGCAGGCGGTGAGCCGGCATGGGTTTGCCGATCCGCTCACCGCGCCGGGGCTCGTCGATGTCACCGCGCATGTCGATTTCCAGGCGCTTGCGCGGGCAGCCGAAGGCATGGGAGCGCGCGTGCACGGACCGCTCGAACAGGCCGAGTTTCTGCGGCGGCTCGGGATCGTGAAAAGAGCCGCGGTGCTCAAGGCAGGAGCGCGGCCGCATCAGGCCGCCGCCGTCGAAGCGGCGCTGGCACGGCTCACTGACGGAAGACCGACTGGAATGGGGCAAATGATCAAATGCATCGCGTTTTCACATCCGAGCCTGCACTCGCTGCCGGCCTTTGATCAGCAATGATCCTGAAGTCTTTGTCCCTCGATGAAACCGGCGCGGTGCGGCACGGCTTCTTCACGCGTGAAGGCGGCATCTCGACCGGCGTTTACGCGATGCTCAACGCCGGTATCGGCTCGCGCGATGCGCCGGATAATGTGAGAGAGAACCGCGCGCGCATGGCGGCCGCGCTCGGCGTTCCAGCGGATCGTCTGCTCACGGCCTATCAGGTCCATTCGGCCGAAGCGGTGATTGTGGACCGTCCTTGGCCGCTTGACGAACGGCCGCGCGCCGATGCGGTCGTGACAAATACCCCGGGCCTGGCGGTCGCAATCACCACGGCTGACTGCGGCCCGATCCTGCTGGCTGATGCAGGTGCCCGCGTCATTGCTGCTGCCCATGCCGGCTGGCGCGGGGCGCTGGGCGGGGTCCTTGAATCGGCCGTGGCCGCAATGCAACGCTGCGGAGCACGCAGAGACAGGATCATCGCCGCAATCGGCCCCATGATCCGTCAGCCAAGCTACGAGGTTGGTCCCGACCTGATTGCCGCTTTCAGCGGCCCGACTGACGCGCGCTTCTTCACACCCGCCGAGCGCGCGGGTCATGCGTTTTTCGACCTCGCCGGATACATCGCAAGCCGCCTGCATGCGGCGGGAATAGCCCACGTCGACGATCTCGATGCGTGCACCTACGCCGACGATAAGCGCTTTTTCAGCTACCGCCGCTCGGTGCATCGCAAGGAGGATGATTACGGACGCCACATCAGCGCCATTGCGCTTGTGGATTGAGCTTCTTGCCAGCGTCGTCGCCTGCTTGTTATCAGGGCGCCGCGACAGCACCGCAGGGAGCAGGCGATGCGACGGAATAACGGGTCCATCAAGCTGGTCGCCGGCAATTCCAATCCCGCGCTCGCCGAGGCCATCGCCGCCTCTCTCGCCACCCCGTTGACCAAGGCCGTCGTCCGCCGCTTTGCGGACATGGAGATCTTCGTCGAAATTCTCGAGAACGTGCGCGGCAGCGATGTGTTCGTGCTGCAATCAACCTCGTTCCCGGCGAACGATCACCTCATGGAGCTCCTGATCATCATCGATGCGCTCAAGCGCGCGTCGGGCCGGCGGATTACGGCGGTGATCCCCTATTTCGGCTACGCGCGCCAGGACCGCAAACCTGGCCCGCGCACGCCTATCTCCGCCAAGCTCGTGTGCAACCTCATCACGCGGGCGGGTGCCGACCGCGTGATGACGCTCGACCTGCATGCCGGCCAGATCCAGGGGTTTTTCGACATCCCCACCGACAATCTTTACGCCGCCCCCATGATGGTGCGCGACATCAAGGAGCGTTTCGACCTCGGCAGGGTGATGGTTGTCTCGCCTGACGTGGGTGGGGTGAGTCGCGCGCGCGGGCTCGCCAAACGCATCAACGCGCCGTTGGCGATCGTCGACAAGCGCCGCGAGCGACCCGGTGATTCCGAGGTGATGAACGTGATCGGCGAGGTCGAGGGCGCGATCTGCATCCTCGTTGACGACATCATCGATTCAGGCGGCACGGTGGTCAATGCCGCCGATGCGCTGCTGGAGAAGGGTGCCACCGACGTCTACGCCTATATTACCCACGGGGTGCTTTCAGGCGGCGCGGTTGCGCGCATTACCGCATCGCGGCTCAAGGAGCTGGTGATCACCGACTCCATTCAGCCCACCGAGGCGATACGGGTTTCGCGCAATATCAGAGTGCTGTCCGTGGCTAGCCTTATTGGCGAGGCCATCGGGCGAACGGCATCCGAAGAGTCGGTGTCGAGCCTGTTCGACTGAACCCGTAGTCCGCATAGAGAGCGGTATACGGGAAGTCCCGTATATCTCTTGCGCTCATCCGGGCTGCACTCGCCGTCGTCCTAACAGAACCTGTGGAGAACGAGTCGCGCGACTCAAATATCCACCATCCATTAACCCCTCACGCCGCCTATGGCGCTTTAGCCTCCGGAATCAAGGGGTTATATTGGCGCGCGAGTGATTCGCCCGGGGCGTAAAGGCTCCAGCGGGGACCGCGTCGAGGCGCGTGACGTGCGTGCGGTCGAGTGCGCATTGCTCACTTCCCAAGCGGCGGGTGGAGACGGGCATGTCCCTCATCGACTTTACTGAGCAGCCACGAGCCAACCCGCTTGACGTGGTCGGGCGGGTTGCGGCGACCCACGGCTGGTCCTTCGAACGCGCGAGCGAGGAGGAAATCACCATCCTGGTCACAGGAAAATGGTCGGACTACCAGGTGTCCTACACCTGGATGTTCGATCTCGAGGCGCTGCATCTTGCCTGTGCATTCGAGCTCAAGGTGCCGGAGCGATGCCGCCCCGAGGTGCAGCAGCTCATTTCCATGATCAACGAGCAGATGTGGATTGGACATTTCGACCTGTGGCCGCAGGACGGACTGGTCATGTACCGGCACGCACTGGTGCTCGCAGGGGGCGTTGAGGCATCGGCAAGCCAATGCGAGGCGCTCCTCGGCACCGCTCTCGACGCCTGCGAGCGCTATTTCCCCGCGTTCCAGTTCGTCGTCTGGGCTGGCAAAAGCGCGCGCGAGGCACTCGACGCGGCGATGTTCGAGACGCAAGGTCGGGCCTGATATAAAGCGGGGACGGGGTAGCCCGCATGAGCGTAGCGACATGCGGGAAAAGCTTAATCCCGCGTTTCGCTGCGCTCATCCGGTCGACGGGCCTTTGATGTCCGAAGCAACTCAGCAAACAGCCACCCTCGCCGGGTTACACGGAAATATTCTGCTCGTGGGGGCCGGCAAGATGGGCACGGCCATGCTCGAAGGCTGGCTGCGATTTGGCGCGCCTGTAAGCAAGGTCGCTGTAATCGAGCCCGAGCCCAGCGCACGCCTGGACGCACTCGTGGCGCAGGGCCTGACCCTTAATCCAAAAACGGCCGCGGATCTTGCGGCGGCGGTCATCGCGGTGAAACCGCAGATCGC
>DATCJI010000407.1:0-3531 GCA_036562835.1 Xanthobacteraceae bacterium
CGCATAAATGCGAGCCGATGAAACCAGCGCCTCCGGTGACCACGATGTTTTTCTGCGACGGACTGAGCATCTGTCGGCTACGTTTCTCTATTTTTACTTCCTGCTGCCCGGGTTAGTGTTTGATTGCACCAAAATGTTTTCCAAAGACCGGCTCTCAGTTTTCATGCTCTAAACCGCCGCTCCGATCTTTGCCAGCCGCAGGCGCGCTTGATTGCTGCTGCTCCTGCTGTCAATCGCTTCCTGGTAATAGTGTTCCAGCTCTCGCGCGCGCATGTCGGCGGTGTGCTGGCGCAAGACGCGCTCCCTTCCGGCGCGTCCTATGGCCAGGCGCCGCTGTTCCGGAACCTCGCGCAGGATGCGCACGACGTCCTCGCTCCCGTCCGCAATGAGGATCTCCTCGCCGGGCGCAAAGATGCTTTCGAGCCCCGGCCAGCGGTCGCTGATGATCGGCACGCCGCAGGCGGCGGCCTCAAACAGGCGCACGCTCGGCGAAAAGCCGGACTGCACCATGCTCGCGCGCGTAACATTGAGCGTATAAGACTGACTGCAGTAGAACTGAGGATGCAGATGCGGAGCGATGTGCTCGATGCGCTCGACATTCGGCGGCCAGGTCAACCCGTCCGGATAGCTTGAGCCTGCGAGGACAAACCGTTCGTCAGCAAGCTTGCTCGCCGTCTGCACGAGCAGCTCGGTCAACCGTTTCTGACGATCCTCGCTATACGTTCCGATATAGCCGAGGCGCCATTTGCACCTGCTCTGTACCGGATGATGATCCTGGGGATCGACGCTGCAATAGAGCGGATGCACGCGCGGACTGCCGTAGCGGATTGCAATGAGGTCAAGAATTGGTCCGCCGGTAAATGACAGATAAAGATCGAACCGGGGGATGAGCGGCGCGCTCATGTACTCCGCACGTCCTGAATTGAGCTGCGCCATGGTGACGGGCGTATCGATGTCATAAAACGCGGTGACGCCATTGGCGTGCGTGGTGATCCAATCGCCGAGCGCAAGGCCGTGCGGCACGTAGGATCCCATGATCACGAGATCCGCCTCGCTGACCAGCGTGGCGTGGCGCGAAGCGACGCAATCGAGCGAGTTGTAAAGATAAGTTTTACAGTAAGGCGGCTCGGGCAGATCGCGATGCGCGCGGTACCACGGGACGTCATGCTCAAGAAACGTCACGGTATGGCCGCGGCGGTGCAAGGCCTTGAGCAGCGCGCGATATGTGGTGGCGTGTCCGTTGCCCCAGGACGAGGTGATCGAAAGGCCGAACACGGCAATGTTCAGCCTCATGCGGCCGCCTCCCGCCGCATTTGCGCATCGAGAAGCTCGTGCACGCGGCGCGCGCGATGCAAATACGTGTGCTGCGAGAGAATGCGCTTGCGCGCGCCGCGCGCCAGTCGTTCGCGCCGGGCAGGGTCGAGGCCGCGCAATGCGCTGATCACCGCATCGCCGTTTTGGGCGACGAGAATTTCGGTCCCGGGCTTGAGGAACTGCTCGATGCCCGCCCAGCTGTCGGTGATAATGCAGGCGCCCGCGCCCGCCGCTTCGAAGATGCGCGTCGGCGGCGAAAATCCATAACGCGCCATGCTGGCGCGATTGATGTTCAAAGTCGCGGTGGCGGAGCAGAAGAACGCGTTGTGCTCGCCCGTGCCGACATGCCCGAGCACCCGCACGTTCGCGGGCATCGCTCTGGGCTCCCAGCCCGAGCCGCCGAGGAGAAAAGACATATCCGGAAGTGCACGCGCAGGACGCAGAAAGAATTCCTCGACGCGCGCCTCACGGTCCGGAAGCCGGTTGCCCAGGAAGCTCAGATTGCACGCGAATGCCGGGTCCGCGCCAACCGGGTAGTGTGTTTCGGGGTCGAGCGCATTGTAGATGGGCTCGCAGTAGCGGGCGCCGAACGCCCGATAGGCATTCACCACCGGCTCGCCGCCGCCATACGTGAGCACGAGGTCATAATGGGAAATCATGCGGCGCAGGTGATGCGCCGTGTCGCGTTCAAGCGCATCCAGCGTCGCCGGCGCGTCCACGTCCCAGTAGATTGTGATCATTCCCGGCCGTGCTAGCTCCGGCACGCGTGTTTCGAGCTCCGCATCCAGCACCCCGACGCCGCTTGCCTTCACCAGCACGTCGGCGTGGCGCACGGCGTCGTCCATACATCTCTGCAGCGACTCCAGCGTGGCGGGATAGACGACTACGCGGGCCCACGCCGGATCCGAAATGTCGCGGTGCTGCTGACGTTCGTACGCATCGGGCTCGTAAAACGTGATTGCATGGCCGAGGCTGGCCAGCGCCTTCAGCAAGCCGCGGTAATAAGTGGCAGCCCCATTCCAGTAGGACGACACGAGGCTCGATCCGAAGAAGGCGATGTTCATTGCGCGACCACCTGCCGCGCGAGTTGCGCATTCGAGCAGGAGCGGTGCGGACGGATTTCCTCGATAATGCGCTCGAGTTGCTGCACGCGGTGCGCGCACGTGTGGCGCTCGGAAATTGCGCGCAGTCCGGTTTCTGAAATCTCGCGCGCCACCGCTGAGTCGTGCAGCAGGAGGCGCAAAGCGGCGGTCATCTCGTCCGCATTGCTTGCGCTGAGATAACATCCCTTCGGAAACAGATTTTCGACGTCGTTCCAGGGGGCGCAGACGAGCGGGATTCCGCACGCGAGCGCTTCGAAGACGCGAATGGTCGGAATGCCCGGCAGCGCCGCCACGTACGGCCGGCGCGGGATGTGCACGGTCGCGCGCGCGCGCTCAAAACATTCGGGCACACGATGGTTCGGGATCCAGCCGCCATAGCCGAGCCCGTCCTCGCGCAGCTCATTGCGCAGACGCTCCGGATAGCGCACCCCATGCACGCGCGCCTGCAGAGCCAGCCGACGCGCCGGCTGCAGCAGAAATTGCCGCAACTCCTCGTCGCGCTCGCCGTCGCCCCAATTGCCGATCCAGACGAGATCGAGCTCTTTCGCATGCGGCTGCGGATGAAAGAGCGCGCTATCAGCCCCTTCGTGCCAGGTGAATACGCGCCGGCCCCAGCCGCGGCTGAGATAGACCTCGCGGAGCACCTCTCCAAACGCGAGCACGCCATCGTAGCCGTCGAGATCGAATGCTTCGATCTCATCCGGTGTGGTTACGGCGCGGTGGTGCGTGTCATGAAAGAGCAGCAGATATCGCCCGTCGCGGGCGCGCCTCTCTCCCAGGCGTGTCACTACCTCGGGATGGCTCCATTCGTGCACGAGAATCACATCGGCACCGTCGATCGCCTCGTCCACATCCAGGGTCTCGGTGCGATAGAGACGAATCGCCAGATCAGGAACGACGCGCGCGCCCTCCGCCAACGCGGCCTCGCCATGGTCCCGAGCAAGATTGGAGCGGCTCCAGCCGTCTGCCGGCTCGTAAACGATAATCTGATGACCGCGGCGCAAAAGCTGGCGCGTAATCCCGCGCAGGAAATGCGCATTGCCGTGGTTCCAGCACGACGCGATCGACTGGCAGAAGATCACGTACCTCATGCGTATTTCCCGGTCCGCGCAAA
>DATCJI010000422.1:0-2394 GCA_036562835.1 Xanthobacteraceae bacterium
TGGGGAGATGGCGAGATTCTCGCATGCCGCGCGGCGCAGAAAGCCGGCATCCCGTTCACGCTCTCCACCATGTCGATCTGCTCGATCGAGGACGTGCACGAGGCAGTAGGAAAGCCCTTCTGGTTTCAGCTCTATATGATGAAGGATCGCGGCTTCATGCGCGCGCTGATCGAGCGTGCGGCCGCTGCCAGATGCAGCGCGCTGGTGCTGACCGTCGACCTGCAAGTGCTCGGCCAGCGCCATTGCGACGTCCGCAATGGGCTAACGGTGCCGCCGCAGATCAGGCTCGGCAGCCTCCTGGACATGGCGAGCAAGCCGGCATGGGCCTTTTCTATCCTGCAGGGAAAGCGAAAAACGTTTGGCAATCTCGCCGGCCATATACCGGGGATGGAGGATGTCATTTCGCTTACGGAGTGGACCGCCACGCAGTTCGACGCGAGTCTGAACTGGAAGGATGTCGATTGGGTGCGCAGCATCTGGCCGGGTACGCTCATTATCAAGGGCATTCTGGACCTCGAGGATGCGCGCAACGCGAGCAAAACGGGGGCGAGCGCGATTGTCGTCTCCAATCACGGCGGTCGCCAACTCGACGGCGCACCGTCATCGATCGCCATACTGCCGAAGATCGTCGAAGCAGTGGGCGAGCAAATAGAAGTCATGTTCGACGGAGGCATACGGAGCGGACAGGATTTGTTTCGCGCGCTTGCTCTGGGCGCGCGCTCATGTCTGATCGGCCGCGCCTACGTGTATGGGCTCGGGGCAGCCGGCGAGGCGGGCGTGAGCAAAGCGATCGAGTTCATTGGCAAGGAGCTCGATGTGACAATGGCGCTCACCGGCACGAGGAGCATCAAGGAGATTGATCGCAGAGTACTGGCGCAATAGAGACATGTGCTATCGAGTAGTCATATCAGGACCGGAGAACGACGGTGGCGTTCAAGGCATCCGACTTGTTCAGAACGATCGGGCAGAGTGACACCCTCCTGGATCAGGCCTGGATCGATCGCCGATGGGGCACGTTCGTGCCTCTATGGCTTGGTGCCAGCGTCGTCATGACGCTCCTGCCGGCATTCCTGGTGTGCGTGCTCATGCTCATCCCCGGGCTCCTGTACAATGCTTTTGCCGCGGTTGTGCATGCGAAAACGCTGACCATTTCGCTCGCCGATCTCTGGTATCTTGCCGCAGGCCTCGGCGTGATCATGGGCCTGTTCACCGTCATCTTTACAATCCCGGTGATGCTGTTCCGGCACGTCTGCGGTGATTTGCAGCCCAGACCTTCGCCTTCGGATGCGAGGCCGTGAGCCGCTGGCGTTCCAAGCGCCGGGATATCTCGACTTCTCAATTACTTACGATTCTTCTTGACGTTAAGGAGAGGCTTCGGAATCAATAGAACAAACAGCGAACATTTCGCGGGACCGGATGCCCCCTCTCTCCAACGCCTGGCCTAGTCGACAACCGAACTCTGCCCTCGAGGGCCTCCGGCACAAGCTGGTGCTGCTCGAAAGACCAACCGGACTTGCGAGCGACCAGGATTCGCTCACCGTTGGTTTGGCCGCAGTTGATGCCGCACTGGCCGGCGGGCTTGCGCGCGCCGCAGTCCACGAAATCTCGGCGCTTTGCGAAGTGCATAGCGCTACTGCGAGCCGTTTCGCCTGGGCACTCGCGGGGATTTTGCTCGGGCAATCTTCCGACAAAGCTGGAATATGGATCGCGCAAGATCTTTGGTTGTTTGAGAATGGGGGCCTGTACGGCCCCGGCCTCGTCGACGCCGGCATTGCTCCGGAACGGCTGATCACGGTTACAGCTCCGAGCAGGCGGGACGTGCTCTGGGCCATGGAAGAAGCGCTGCGCTGTCGCGCCGCCGGCGTGGTGATCGGCGAACTGGGCATGCAGTCGCTCGACCAGGCCGCGGCACGTCGGCTTTCGCTCGCGGCCGCTGCCGGGAACACGCTTGGCTTGATTCTGCGGGCGGCGCCTGACAAGGCGCCATGTGCCTGCGCCACCCGATGGATTATCGGCGCGGCTCCCTCAGCGACATTTCCGGGAAACCAGGAAAAATTTCGCGGCATCGGACCGCCGCGCCTGTGTGTGCATCTGGTGCGCAATCGCCGTGGTCATCCCGGAGCGTGGCTAGTGGAGTGGAACAGTGTTGAGCAGCGTTTGGAGCTCGCAACGAATCCTCTGTCTGTGGCTCAATCGGTTATCGACCGACAGGCTCCTGCGGTCGTGGCGTGAGGAGAGCCGGCGTTCGCAAAAAACCCTGACAGCAACCAAAGGAGAAGCTCCGCTCGCCGTCTTCGGCCGGCGCGGGAACCTGGATCTGCTCGTCGCCGTCAATGACGCAGCCGAACGGATGGGCCTTGTGCCTGGTGTTGCTCTTGCGCAAGCGCGCGCAAT
>DATCJI010000491.1:0-9508 GCA_036562835.1 Xanthobacteraceae bacterium
GAACACCGGCATGGCATAGGACGGCAGCTGCCGGGCGAGATGGGTGTGCAGTGCATCGAGATCGAGATCCTCGCGTGCGACGATCGCGGCCATGCCGGCACGTCCGTCGCGCCCATGCACAGCTACTCCATAAACATTGGCCTCGAGCACATACTCGCAACGACCTAATGCCCGTTCCACCTCGGTCGTGGATACATTTTCGCCTTTCCACCGATACGTGTCGCCCAAGCGATCCACAAAATAAAAGTAGCCCCGCGCATCCTTGCGCATCAGATCGCCGGTTCGGAACCACACGTCTCCCTTGCTGAAAGCATCGTGCAGGAGCTTGCGGTCGGTATCGGCGCTGCTCGCATATCCTTCGAAGCGGGAGCCCGGCAGTGACGGGTCATTCACAATCTTCCCGATTACCTCGCCGGCCTCTCCGGCAGCGCATTCGATGCAGAAGCCGCGCTCGTCGCGCAGCTCGTGCCGGCGCTCCTCATCGAGACGTACAATCTTCACCGGGAAACGATGGGCGAGCCACCACGGGATACGTCCCACCGCACCTTCCTTGCCGTCGAGATTGAACAGCCCCACGTTCCCTTCGGTCGAGGCATAGAACTCCAGAATTTGCGGAATGCGAAAGCGGTCCTTGAACTTGCGCCAGATCTCGGGACGCAAGCCGTTGCCGCAGGCGAGGCGCAATATGTGGGCGCGCTCGTTCGCATGCTCGGGCGAGTTGACGAGATAACGGCATAGCTCGCCGATATACTGGAAGCAGGTGCAGTTCCAGCGCACCACGTCATCCCAGAAAGCAGACGCGGAGAAGCTCTCCCGAACTACTACGGCCCCGCCGCCGACAAGCAGCGCGCCGACCGCGGCAAGTCCACCCGCGGTGTGATAGAGCGGCAGGCAATCGTACATGCGGTCGCTCGGCTTGATGTTCATCACTGCGGCGAACGCGTGCGCGACGAGCATGACCCTATAGTGATTGAGGTTCGCCGCCTTGGGCAGACCGGTTGTCCCGGAGGTGTAGATAAAGAGCGCACGGTCTTCGATGCCGAGCAGCGGAAGATCCGCGGGTGCAAGCGCATCACCCGCGCACGCGTCGAGCAGGATATCGATGCGCGGCAAATCGGCAACGGCCGGGCCGTGCACCCACACGGTCGGCTCCGCATAAATCTCCGCGCGCGCCGCGGCAAGCGTTTCCAGAAGCTCGTCCGCGACAATCATATGCTTCGGCCCCGCTATGTTGATGCAGTGCGCAAGCGCGGTACCGGTCAGGTTGCTATTGAGAAGCGCCACGATGCCGCCCACGCGCGTAATGCCGATCCACAGCGCGATGTATTCCGGCCTGGCTCCCATCAGCACGCATACGGTGTCGCCTTTGTGGATCTCCTGCTGCAGCGCCCAGCGCGCATAACGATTGGCGCGCGCATTGAGCTCCGCATAGCTGAAGCGCTCGCGCGAGGACATCAGCGCCGGCGCCGGGCCAAATTTTTCGGCGACCTCCGCAATCACTTGCGGAAAAATGCGCTGCGGGTTTTTTGCAATGGGGGTCGTTAGGTTCAGCGCGCGTACCACGCCCCTGAGATACACTGCATCCGCAGTAAGCCGATCCAATATTCCCATGGGATTTCTCGTGCGGGAAGGCACGCGACTCAGAACTTGTGGCGCGTCGAGGATTGGCCAGGGCGCGCGCGCTGGCAAGAGCCGCCGCACGGTGAAGGCCCTTTGTTGCGCGCCGGCGGCGCGCGCGACCCTTCAACGCATCTGAGAGGTTTGCTGGTCGGAGGCCGGAGTCAGCGCAGTAGGTTTGGGCTCCGGCTTCTTGGGCTTTGGCTTGGATGGCGACGTGTCACCCGTTGCGCTGGTCGCTCCCTTCTCGGTTGCCGGCTTGCGGCCATCCTTCTTTGGGGCATCCTTTGCCGCATCCTTAATTGCGTCTTTGCCTGCGTCCTTCTCCGCGGCTTTGGCGGGCTTTTTCTTCTTGGGCCGGGGCTCGTCAGCAACGGCTCCGGGCGGAGGCGGCTTCGTCCCCGTGTAAACAACGACCGGCTCACCCGCATTGCCGTCGTTGAGAAGAGCGCCTTTCACCTTGGACGGGCGCAGGCTGGAAAGAAATATCGCATATGGCGAGCTCGGATCATTGTTCGTCCCCATGATCTCGTCCTCGTCCTCCGTGGCGGGCCGCTTACGATGACTTCCGCACATCTCGTCGCGCAGATTGGGAGGCGCGTCATTGACCGGCTGCACCATCTCAACTGTGCCAAGCGGAGGCATAAGCCAGCTCAGCCCACCGCTGCTGTTGAACCCTCGTTCGAGGAGTTGCGCGGCTTTCATGGCCCGGGCAGCCGACGAGGGCGCGCCAAGCACGACCGCAATCAGCCGCCTGCCGTTTCGCGTCGCGGAGGCGACGAGATTGAATCCGGCCGCACAGATGAAGCCGGTCTTCATGCCGTCGGCGCCCGGATAGCGTCCGATCAGCGTGTTGTAGTTTCGCTGCACCTTGTGTCCGAGCCGGATACCCGGAAGGTGCCAGTAATAATCGTATTCGGGAAACTCGCGAATGAGCGCGCGCGCCAGGATGGCGAGGTCCCGCGCCGACGAGATCTGGTCGTCGGCGGGCAGGCCGTTGGGATTGACGAAGCTCGACTGCACCATGCCGAGGCGGCGCGCGTGATAATTCATCTGGTCCGCGAAATTCTCGATCGACCCGGCGACGCCTTCCGCGAGCACGACGGCAATATCGTTTGCGGACTTCACCATCAGCATTTTCAGCGCGTTATCGACGGTGACTTGAGTACCGGCGCCGAAGCCCATCTTGACCGGAGCCTGAGCGACCGCGTTCGCCGAAACCGTAAGTGGCGTCTCGAGCGTGAGCCGTCCCTCCTTCACGGCCCGGAGCGTCACGTAGGCGGTCATCAGCTTGGTGACGGAGGCCGGATACCACTGGTGTCCGGCATTCTCGGCAAACAATACCTTGCCGGTTTCGACTTCGACGACCAGCAGCGCCTCCGCGCAAGCCGAACGCGCGCCTAGCGCCATTGCGGCGCATGCGATCACCACCCACATCAGATCTCGCGCACGAAGAAAAAGAGGCGGCAACTTCAGATCCCGTAATTCGCCAGGCTGCAGAAATCGGTCGAGAGAGAATCTGTAGCCGAGAGCGGGTAAAAGGCAAAAGCGGAAAGCCCGCAGAAGTCGGCTCAAGCTCCGCAAGTGCCGCGTGCACCGTGTTAATGTTGACCGAAAGCGTCTAAATTTCGACCGCATGGAACAGTGTGGCCTTTAAAGCACAAGACCTGCAATAAACGAATAGAATTAACAGGAGGCATTCGTGACCGCTTGCATCGTGGGCTGGGCGCATACGCCGTTCGGCCGTCTGGAAGGTGAAACAGTCGAAAGCCTCATAGTGCGGGTGACCGAAGGGGCCCTCGCAGATGCTGGAATTCCCGCGCGCGATGTGGACGAGATTGTGCTCGGCCATTTCAACGCCGGGTTTTCGCCTCAGGATTTCACTGCAGCACTGGTGCTGCAGGCATCCCCCGACCTTCGCTTCAAGCGCGCGACACGCGTCGAGAACGCCTGCGCGACCGGGTCCGCCGCGGTCCATTACGGGCTCAAGACGATCGCGGCAAAGTCAGCACGCATTGTACTGGTGGTCGGGGTCGAGCAGATGACTGCCACTCCTGCAGCCGAGATCGGGCGCAATCTGCTCAAGGCCTCCTACGTGCGCGAGGAAGCGGACATCGACGGTGGCTTCGCCGGCATCTTCGGCAAGATCGCCGCGCTCTATTTTCAGCGTTGGGGCGACCAGTCCGACGCGCTCGCGCGGATTGCCGCCAAGAACCATCGCAACGGCGTCGGCAATCCCTATGCGCAACTTCGCAAGGATCTCGGCTATGAGTTCTGCCGCAGTGAGGGCGAGAAAAATCCGCGCGTTGCGGGCCCGCTCAAGCGCACCGATTGCTCGCTTGTCTCGGACGGCGCCGCGGCTCTCGTGATCGCAGATGTGGCCACCGCGCTGAAGCTCGGCAAAGCCGTGGCGTTCCGGGCCGCCGAGCACGTTCAGGATTATCTGCCTATGTCGAAGCGCGACGTGCTCAAGTTCGAAGGCTGTGCGGAAGCATGGAAGCGCGCGATCGGCAGTGCGGGCGTAGGTCTGTTTGATTTGTCGTTCGTCGAGACGCACGATTGCTTCACCATCGCGGAGCTCATGGAATACGAGGCGATGGGGCTGGTTCCCGAAGGTCAGGGGGCCCGCGCCATTGCGGATGGCCTCACGGAGAAAAACGGACGCCTGCCGGTAAATCCTTCGGGTGGACTTAAGGCGAAGGGGCACCCGATCGGCGCGACCGGCGTCTCGATGCATGCGCTCACTGCCATGCAGCTCACGGGCGCAGCCGGGGACATGCAGATCAAGGATCCAACTCTGGGTGGCATCTTCAATATGGGCGGCGCGGGCGTGGCGAATTACGTCAGCATTCTCGAACGCATCAAATAAAAGGGCCGGCGATGGGGCCGGCCCTTACTCACAAGAACAACTTGACGCACGCAAACCTGATGCACGCACCAGCGTCAGGTTTGATTTCACCTGAATGGGTCCGGGCTACCCCAAACTCCGGGGGGCTGGGGGGCTGAGGCATCCGGCATTCGGGGGTAGCCGGGCCCTTGGGCGACGTGCTGACCCTCTCATCGCGTGTTGGCGCACGCTCGACAGCTTTTGGGCAGCATTGTGTTTCCAGTAATCATTCCGTGAGGGCCGCGTGTACTGCAAAGAAGCGGCGGTGCGGACAAGTTGACCTCTTGCCGAGGGCCTCGCGAGGGACAATCATGAGACCGAATCTGATCCGCGAAGGAGGCGCCCGTGGACCGTGGCGATGCTGAGCCTGGCGAGTCGCTCTGGGGCGAGGCGCCCTTGCGTCCCGCCCCCGCGCCCCGCGTGACTTTCGACCGGCGCGAGCTTAACCGCATTCTCGGCCTATACGGCCGCAAGGTCGCAGCCGGCGAATGGCGCGACTACGCCATAGACTTTCTGAAAGACCGTGCGGTGTTTTCGGTGTTTCGCCGGGCCTCCGAGGTTCCCATCTACCGTATCGAAAAGAATCCGAAGCTGGCGCGCCGGCAGGGCGCCTATAGTGTGGTTTCGGCAACCGGGCTGATCCTGCGCCGCGGGCACGAGCTCGATCGCGTCCTCGGTGCTCTCGACAAGTCCCTGCGTCTGGTCTGATTGCGCCCTACACTTCATCTGGCGTGTTGCTGGCGCCTTCACCCACGCTGCATGAGCACGCTGTCGAGCCAGCGCCCGAACTTGAATCCGATATTTTCCAGCGTGCCGACAAGGCGGAAGCCGGCAGCGCGGTGCAGCTCAATCGATGACGTATTCGCCGAATCCCCGATCACCGCCACCATCTGACGAAAGGCTTTCGCTTCCGCCGCCTCGATGAGTGAAGCGAGCAACGCGCGGCCGATGCCGCGACGCTGCCAGCCCGGCGCCACATAGACCGAATGTTCCACGCTGAAGCGATACGCCGGGCGCGCGCGATAGGGGCCCGCATAGGCGTAGCCCGCGACCGCACCATCGCATTCTGCGACGAGGTACGGATGGCCGGCCGCCTGCAGGGCGTCGAAGCGCCGCTGCATCTCGGCACCATCGGGTGGATCGATCTCGAAGGATGCCGTGCCCTCGCGCACCGCCTGCGCGTAAATGCGGGTGATGACCGGCAGGTCGGCAATGGCGGCGGCCCGTATGATGCGCGGGCTCATGCGCGCAGCATAGACAAAAGCCAAAAGCAAAGCGCCCCGGCGGGGCCGGGGCGCTCGGTTTGTGTGACTCTCGGCTTCGCCTAGCGGCGATCGCCAAGGAAGCGCAGCAGGAACATGAACAGGTTGATGAAGTCCAGATAGAGCGACAGCGCGCCCATGACGGCCTTGCGGCCCACGATCGTGCCGTCGTCGTTCCGGTCGTACATTTCCTTGATGCGCTGGGTGTCCCAGGCGGTGAGCCCCGCAAATACGAGCACGCCGACCACGGAGATCACGAACTCGAGCCCCGAGCTCTGCAGGAACACGTTGACCAGCATCGCGATGATCAGTCCAAACAGGCCCATGATCAGGAATGAGCCAAACGCGGAAAGATCGCGCTGTGTCGTGTAGCCATATAGGCTGAGCGCGCCGAACGAGGCGGCTGAGATGAAGAACACGCGCGCGATTGAGGTATGCGTGTAGGTCAAGAACACCGACGACAGCATCAGCCCCAGCAGTCCGGCATACACCATGAAGAGCGTGAATGCGGTCGATGGCTGCATGGAGTTCACGCGCCAGCTGATCGCAAAAACGAGACCGAGCGTGGCGAGGAACAGCACGATGACCGCCGGGCCGCTGTAGATCATCTGGCCGAATGGCGTAAGCACGAGTCGCCCTGCGCTCTCGGTCACCGCCGCGTTGAAGGTGATCCAGGCAACGAGGCCGGTAAGCGCAACGCCCGCCGCCATGTAGTTGTAGACGCGGATCATGTAGGCTCGCAGGCCTGCATCGATCGCGATTGCCCGGTCCGTACCGACGCCGCGTCTGGCAGCCGTGTAGTTCGGGTCGAAATTCGACATGGGAATTCCCTCTTGTTTATGCCGGCTGCGGGCCGGCTCCTGGGCGACCGTCCGTATTTCGCGGGCGGGTGCCGGATGCGCGGAATCTAATGCGAGAACGAGTTCCGCGCCAGATGCCGCGTTCGCATTAATTAATAGTCCCAATTGGGCGCAAAGATGAACTTTTATCCATGCAGGCGCGCGGCGCGGCCGCGTGAATGAGTTACAAGTTGCGCAGGATAGGCGCCGGTTTGTGTCCGAGCGCCCGGAAAGTACCGACAAGGCCGAGCAGAACGGTTATCAATGTGCCAAGCGCACAGCTCAAAAGCAGCGGCCCGGGAATGAACACGAATGAAAGGTGCATCAGGCGCGTGAGCACGAATGCCGCCGCCGCCGCGCCGGCAAGGAGACCGAAAACCGCGGCAGCCGCGCCGCTCGCAAGATATTCGAGCGCGTACGCGGCAAGAAGCCGCATGCGGGTCGCGCCCAGCGTCTTGAGAATGACAGCGTCATAGATGCGCTGTCGCTGCGAGGCCGCAAGTGCGCCACCGAGCACGCACGCCGCCAGGATCAAGGTCAGCGCGCTCGCGGCGCGGATGCCATAGGTGAGAGTGGTGACGGTCTGTCCCACGGCATCGAGGAGATCACGAACGCGCAGCGCGCTCACTCCGGGAAATTCTGCCGCCACCGCCCGCATCAGCCCGCCTTCCTGCAACCGCGTGCTCCCCGCCGGATATGACAAGGTTGCGATGGACGTGACCGGCGCGCCGATAAACGTGTTGGGTGAAAACACCATCACGAAATTGATACCGAGGCTCTGCCAGTCGACGCTGCGCAGATTCGCGAGCTTCGCAGTGATGTTACGACCAAGGACGTTGACTGTAACGATTTCTCCGACCTTCAAACCCAAGCCGTCGGCAATGCGCTTTTCGAAAGAAACCAGCGGTGCGCCCGCATAGTCTCGCGGCCACCATTCACCCTCTACGAGCTGCGAGCCCGCAGGCAGCGCATCGGAGAAAGTAATGCCGCGGTCGCTCTGAAGCGCCCACGCGACGTCGGGAGGTGGCTTGATCTCCTCGGCCGGGATGCCGTTTGCCGCCACGATGCGCCCGCGAAGCATGGGTACGCGTTGAAGCACGCCACCAGGCGCGTGTGCGCGGATGAATTCCTCGAACCGGTTCGTTTCGCTTGCCGGAATATCGATGAAATAAAATGTAGGGGCGTGCTCCGGGAGAGCTGAAAGAAACTGACGCCGCAGGTTGCCTTCAATCGCAATCACGGTGACCAGAAGAACCAAACCCAGTCCAAGGGAGAGAACGACGCTGGGCGTGAGCGCGCCCGGCCGGTGCAGGTTCGCGACAGCAAGCCGAAGCACGGGCGATCGCAGGTGGGGCGCGCGCCGCGCGGCGAGCATGATCAGCTGTGCGACGAGCCGCAGCATGACGAACACCACCGCGGCCGCTATAACAAAGATGATAGCGATGCGGCGATCATAGGCGGTGGCCACTCCAAGTCCAATCAGCAGGGCGAGAACCACGCCGGTTGCGACGGCATAGCGGAGCCGCGGCCGCGCCCAGTTCCCTTCCTGGGCGAGCTCGTCGCGAAAAAGTGCAGATACCGGGAGGTCGTGCGCGCGTCCAAGCGGCCAAAGTGCGAACGCAGCTGCGACCAGCATGCCATACACGAACGCGAGCGCGAGCCTGTCGCCGCTGAGCGCCGGCGCAAGCGGCAAGGGGAGATCGAATGCCGCGACGATGAATGGCAGCGCAGCCCCGAGCGCAAGTCCCGGGATGGCCGCGAGGCAGGCCAGCACCATTACCTGCATCAGATAGATTGCCGCTACGCCTGCCCCGGTCGCGCCCAGGGATTTGAAGGTGGCGATCACGCGACGGCGGCGGTCGAGATGAGCTTTGACGGCATTCCCCACTCCGATGCCGCCAATGAGAAGAGCGGTGAGCCCGACCAAGGTCAGGTACTGCGTGAAGCGGTCGATATTCTGCTGCAACGACGGCGCAGCACGGCTGCGCGATCGGATCTCCCATCCCGCTTCCGGAAACATTTGCTGCGCCGCTGCGGTAACTGCGAGAACGGAGGCTTCACTCTGCTTGCTCACGGGCAACCGCACCCGGTATTGCCAGCGCACCACGCTTCCGGGTTGCAGCAATCCGCTCGCGCGCAGCGTCTCATCGCCGACAATGAGCCGGGGCCCAAAACCGATGCCGCTCGAGAGCTTGTCAGGTTCGGACTCGATGGTCGCGCGGACCTGAATTTGCACGGACCCAAGCGTAAGCTGTGCGCCAAGTGGCAGGCCGAGCCGCGCCAGCAACGCAGGATCGGCGGCAGCGCCGTAGACGTCGCCCTCTCTTCCGAGCGCTTGTGCGAGAGACAGGGTCGGCTCGAGCGCGACCACGCCATAGAGGGGGTGTAAGGAATCAACGGCTTTGAGCTCGACGAGCGCGGCTTCGCCCTGCGTTGTGCGAACTGTCGCGCGCAGGGTGCCAAGGCGCGATACTTCGCCCTGAGTTTTCACAAAAGCGAGCTCGGTTGCGCTTGCTTCGCGCAAGCTGAGAATGAAGGCGAGATCACCTCCCAGAATGGTCCTGCCCTCGCGCGCCAGACCCTCGATCAGTGCCGCTGCGACCGCATTGACGCCTGCAATGGCGGCGACACCCAGGAGGATGCAGACGATAAAGACGTAAAATCCGCGCAGACCGCCGCGCATCTCACGCGCCGCCATGCGCGCAGCGACAATGGGGCGCAATCTCCTCACTCGCTCTCCAGCCGCCCGGAGCGCAACCGAACCAGGCGCCCACAACGCGAGGCAAGTGCGGCGTCGTGAGTGACAAGCAGAAGCGTGGTGGCACGCCGCGTGTGCTGCTCGAACATAAGGTCGATGATCTCGGCGCCGGTAGCCTCATCGAGGTTGCCCGTGGGCTCGTCGG
>DATCJI010000156.1:0-3012 GCA_036562835.1 Xanthobacteraceae bacterium
GCATGCGAAATACGGCTCGGGGCGTTTCAGTCTGGCCGAACTCCTTGCGCCCGCCATTGCGCTCGCGGTGACCTATCCGCGCGCCGGCAATATCGGCGGCGGCGGCTACATGGTCATTCACCTCGGAGCGACCGCTACCGAGACCACGATCGACTTCCGCGAGACTGCGCCCGCAGCCATTACCCGCGCGAGCTTTCTGGACGAGCGCGGAGAGGCCGACGCGGCAAAGTCGCGGGAGTCGGCGCTGGGCATCGGCGTGCCCGGCACCGTCGCGGGGCTCTCGCTTGCGCATGCGAAATACGGCTCGGGGCGTTTCAGTCTGGCCGAACTCCTTGCGCCCGCCATTGCGCTCGCGCGCGACGGCATCCCCATTGAGGACGACACGGCGGATTCGCTCCCATCGGCGCAGGTGCGCCTGGGGCGCTGGCCGGCAAGCCGCGCCCTCTTCTTTGCGCCCGATGCACGGCTGAAGGGACCGGGCGACACGCTCGTGCAGCCCGATCTCGCCGAAACGCTTGCCGCGATCGCGCGGGCCGGGCCGCGCGCCTTCTACGCGGATCCGATTGCGGAAAAGATCAGCGCCGGCGTGCGCGCGGCAGGCGGCGTCATGACCAGCAAGGACCTCGCCGATTATCGGCCGATCGAGCGCGCGCCCCTCATCGGCAGCTACCGCAATTACCCGATCATCTCGATGCCGCCCTCGTCATCCGGCGGCGTCGTTCTGCTCGAAATGCTGAACATCCTGGAAGGCTATCCGGATCTCGCAACCGATGAAGCCCGCCGGCTGCATCTTGCGATCGAGGCGATGAAGCTTGCCTATGCGGATCGCGCCGCCTTTTTGGGCGATCCCGCGCAGGTGCGCGCGCCGATCGATAAACTCATTTCAAAGCAATATGCGGCGGCGCTGCGCGCGGGCATTGATCCGCACCGCGCACGACCCTCGGCCGAGATCAAGACTGGCGCTGCGATGGAGCGCGAGGGCGCCAACACGACGCATTTCTCGGTGATGGACCGCGACGGCAACGCGGTTGCAACCACGGTAACACTCAATCTCAGCTACGGGGTCGGGCTCATCGCCGACGGGACGGGCGTTCTTCTCAACAATGAGCTTGACGATTTTGCCGCCAAACCCGGCGCGCCCAACGCCTATGGCCTTACGGGGGGCGAGGCGAACGCGCCCGCGGGCGGCAAGCGCCCCCTTTCCTCCATGACTCCCACCATCGTACTGAAAGACGGCCGGCCATGGATCGTCACCGGCTCGCCGGGCGGAAGCCGCATCATCACCACGGTGCTGCAGGTGTTGCTGAACGTGATCGACCGTAACCTTGCGCTGAACGAGGCGGTCGCCGCGCCGCGTTTGCATCATCAATGGCTGCCGGATCTCGTGGTGGCTGAGCCGGGCGTTGATTCCCCACTGCTCGGCGCACTCGAAGCGCGCGGCCAGCGCGTTGTCGAGAGCGATTCGCGCTGGAGCTCGGCGAATTCCATCATGGTCAAGGAACAAGGCCTCGTCGGCGCCGCGGATAATCGCACCCGCGGCGCGCTCGCGTCGGGATATTGAAAGCGGTGCCCCATACCTGGCGTGAAGTTTGCCGCGGTAGACAGGTGCCTGCGCGAGTCATCCCGGTCCACAATGCCGCTCTTCCGACACAAGGTACATTCCGAGATTTTGCCATCATTCGGGAGTTACTTCGCGCGGTTCCAGACAACGACGGGGGTCGTGCATGAGCGTTGTGGAATCGTTGCGTACCAAGGCAGAAGCCTATCTGGAAAAAGCGCGCAAGGTCAGCGACCGGTCGCGCGCGCGGCTTCTTCTCGTACAGGCGCACAACTTTCTCAAACGCGCCGAGGAGACGGAGGCCGAACAACTGAGCGGGCGCTGATCGGCGCACGCCTTCAGACATCAGCAGGTCTGATGCCCGGGCACCCCAAATGGGGTGCCTCGGCGTTTTCCGGGGTGCTACAGATTTTTTCTCACACGGGGACGCACCATGAAAATCACCTGCTGACCTGTTGCAGTGCGCCTGGGATTATCCGCTGTTCGAGGCGCTCTACGGCAGGCGATCGCGCCGCTTCGCTATGGGCTTCGACATGAACGAAGGCCCGTTCACGTATAAATCGCGCCACGCGCCGCTGCCGCTTTCCGAGCTTGAAGAAGCGCTCCTTGTCGCTGCAGGGATCGGGTTTTCGGGTCTCGCGCTTTGGGAGCACGCCGTGCCGCTCCCATACCGCTTCTCGGAGGGGCGCACGTTTCCCAGCACCTGCCGCGGCCGGCGCACCGCGCTGTTGTTCGCGAACGATCAGGGGTCTACGTCATCGACCCCGCCGCGGGCGCGCCGAAAGAAATGCGCGAGGTGGACGGTGCCGATACGCGCGAGAAGGTTCTCTCGCTTTACCGCGATCACCGCAAGAATCTGCAGAGCGGCCGGCTCGGATTTCCGCGCCAGGTGCCGCCGCTCTCCGGGCACAACCTGTGGGATTCAAACATGCCGGGCTCGACGCTGTTCATGCCGGTGTGCGACGTGAGCTTTTCGTTCATTGGCCTCACCGCGCAGTTCGTCGATCCGAAGCTGCAAAGGTTTGCCGCCAAGAACGGCCGCGGCACGTATGTGGTCGACGATCCGCATGGCATGCGGCCTGCCGGCACGGAGCCCTGGCTCAAGCTCGGATTTCTCGACGAGGGCAACGTGCTGCCGCTGTCGCATCTCGAGCGGCAGGCCTGCTATTTCATGTTCAACGAGCCGGTCATTTGTCAGAACATGTTTCTCGCCACCGAGGCGATGGGCATCGGCGGCTGGATGCATTGCGGGTTTACGTCGCGCGAAGTGTTTGCAGCGCTCGGTTTCAGGAGCGTGGCGCCAAAAGATGCACCGGCGCGTGCCCATCCGGTGGGACTCGACGGTATCTTTCAGGCGTATTGCCCGCCGTATTTTCCAAACATGGATGCCGCAGTCGATGCGGCGCTCGCATCTTACTCGCGGGCAGGGCCGCCTGCGCAGCTCACCGCAAGAG
>DATCJI010000523.1:0-2425 GCA_036562835.1 Xanthobacteraceae bacterium
GTCGTTACCGTCTTTGTCACCGCGCTTCTCGGTGCGTTGCTGATTTTTGCCGGCGTGCAGAATCGCAGCATTCAAGCTCCGATGTGGTGGGGCAGCGCCAACATCATCGGGGCAATTGGCCTGGGATTAGCTGGATCGGGCGCGCCCAAGTTCCTGGCCATCGATGTTGCCAATGCGCTCGTGTTGCTCGGCTGCGGGCTGACCTGGGCAGGCGCGCGGGTTTTTGACGGCCGAAAGGTGCTCCCGCTGGTCGTTGTGTTTGCGTCGCTGCTGTGGCTGGCCGCCTGCCGCATCCCGGCATTCGAGTCTTCTTCCAATCTGCGCGTTATGGTGATCTCCGCAATGACGGCGATGCTTGCTGCAGCAACGGCGGAGGAACTCTGGCGCGGCCGGGCGGAAGCGCTGCTCTCGCGCTGGCCGACAGTGATCGTGCTTCTGGCCTATGCGGCGGCTCTGATCGCACGCGTTCCGGTTACGTTTTCGCCCCTGTTCGATGCGGGCTCCACAATGGAGGGCATCTCGTTCGCGCTGATCGCATTCGGTACCCTGCTGTTCACGGTCGTGCTGTCCTTCCTGCTGCTGAACATGACGAAGGAGCGCACCGAGCTGCAGCACAAGATCAATGCCATGGTTGATCCGTTGAGCGGCGTCGCCAACCGCCGGGCATTCCTCGACGGCGCCTGCAAATTACTGCTGCAGAATGTGGAGCATGAGCCACTTGCCATGCTGCTGTTCGACCTCGACCGTTTCAAGGAAATAAATGACTGCATGGGTCATGCAGTCGGCGACCGGGTGCTGCAGACCTTTGCCGGCACGGCGACGGCCACGCTCGGCAGCGACGTTCTGTTCGGGCGCATAGGCGGGGAAGAATTTGCTGCGCTGATACCGGTGGGCGATCTTGGCGAAGGCTATGCGATTGCGGACCGCGTGCGGAGAAACTTTCGCCAGGCGGCAGCGCGCTTCGCGCATGACGGTCTCGTGCCGACCGTGAGCGTAGGCTTCACAGTATCTGTTGTGTCCGCGGCGGCGGCCGCCACTGGCGCGCGGGCCGATGCGCAGCACGCGGGTAACGAGGGCATTGACATGCTCCTCGAGATTGCCGACCGGGCGCTCTACAGGGCCAAAGCAAACGGGCGCAATCGTGTGGAAGCGACGGCCCTGGAGGGGGCGGGCACGGCCCTCGCCCGCGCGCCTTCGATTGTGCCGCTCATCAAGACAGAACCGGTCGCTTTCCCACAGGCACGCGGCTGGCGCCGGCGCGTCGCTCAGTAATACGCGTCAATGAGTAATACGTGCACGCGCCCTCAAGGCGGCGGCGCATCAACCCACGCCCGGCAAGGACGATCCGCACGGATCAGCCGGCGATGAACTCGATCCCGGCCTGACGACCGACCTTCCAGACCAGCCGATTGCGATGCTTCGCGCCTGGAATTCGCAGCATGAACTCGGGGGTAGATCCTCTGTGGTACTGAGCGAAAGCTGGGCACCTTTCGGTGAAATATTCGTGCCAATGCAAGCCTTTGCCGGGCCGTCTTCACTCAGGATGGAAGCGGCCAGCTCGCTTTGTCGGCGCAGGGATCGTCGCGGCATTGCGGGGCCGACAGTAGCGAGCACAGGTTGCCGGACAGTGAATGCCAAGAAGGGGCGCATGCGCGCCCCTCCTGCGGGAAACTGCGGGCCGTTCTGGTCTAGGCCGAGTAATACATCTCGAACTCGACCGGATGCGGCGTGTGCTCGAAGCGGATCACCTCGCTCATCTTCAGCTCGATGTAGCTGTCGATGAAGTCGTCATCGAAGACGCCTCCGAGCTTCAGGAAGCTGCGGTCCTTGTCCAGCTCCTCGAGCGCCTGGCGGAGCGAGCCGCACACGGTCGGAATTTGTTTGAGCTCCTGTGGCGGCAGGTCGTACAGGTCCTTGTCGACGGCGGAGCCCGGATCGAGCTTGTTGCGGACCCCATCGAGGCCGGCCATCAGCATGGCGGCAAACCCGAGGTAAGGATTGCAGAGCGGATCCGGGAACCGCACTTCGACGCGCTTGGCTTTGGGATTGGTCGTCCACGGAATGCGGCATGAGGCCGAGCGGTTGCGCGCCGAGTAGGCGAGCAGCACCGGCGCCTCGAAACCCGGCACCAGGCGCTTGTAGGAGTTGGTCGTGGGATTGGTGAACGCGTTGAGCGCTTTCGCGTGCTTGATCACGCCGGCAATGTAGGAGAGACAGATTTCGGAAAGATCCGAATACTTGTTTCCTGCAAAGACTGGCTTGCCATCCTTCCAGATCGACTGATGACAATGCATGCCGGAGCCGTTATCGCCGTAGATCGGCTTGGGCATGAACGTGGCCGTCTTGCCGTAAATCTGCGCCACCTGCGTGATGCAGTATTTGTAGATTTGCATTCCGTCGGCCATCTGCGTGAGCGGAGAGAATT
>DATCJI010000064.1:0-11672 GCA_036562835.1 Xanthobacteraceae bacterium
CGAGCTGATCAGTGCCAGCCCAGTGCGCAAGCGAAGGCGGTTTCAGCGCCGCAGCCGTATCGCTCGCCAAAGGATCATAAGGCACAATGTAGGGGCCGAGCACGGCGGCGAGCGCGATGAGAAGAAACAACGCGAAAGCAAACCCGGTGACCGCATTCTCGCGCAGGATGTAGCGCGCGTGGCGAAAGGTCGCGCGCAGGCCCGCGTCGCGCGCCGGCTGCTGCGCAAGGACCAGGGGGGTCATGCCTCGATCCTCACGCGCGGATCGATGATGCCGTAGAGAATGTCGATGAGCAGATTGAGACCCACATACATCACCGCCATGGTCAGCACGAAACCCTGCAGCGGCGCAAAGTCGGAAGCCACCAGCGCCTCGACGGCAAACGAGCCGATGCCCGGCCAGGCAAACACCTTCTCGACCAGCACGTTGGCGCCGAGCAGGAATGAGAACACCATGCCCAGGGTCGTGATCACGGGGAGCATTGCGTTGCGAAATGCATAGGTGATGACAACGGTGAACGGGGTAAGCCCGCTCGCCCGCGCGGTGCGCACAAAGTCCGAGGAGAGCGCGGCGAGCATGGAGGCGCGCGTCATGCGCGCAATGGGCGCAAGCGAAAATATACCCAGCGTGAGCGCCGGCAGGATCAGTTGTTTGAGGGCGCCAACGAAAACTTCCCCGTCGCCGGCGATAACACTGTCGATCAGATAGAATCCAGTTACGTGGGGAGGCGCGCTGAAAAAGATATCGAGTCGTCCCAGCGGTGCCGGCGCCCAGCCAAGCAGATAGTAAAACACGTAAACGAGGATCAGTCCGGTGAAGAACACGGGCAAGGAGACGCCCGCAGTCGAGATCACGCGGCAGGCGTGATCAATGGGTGAGTTGGGCCGCGTTGCGGCCAATACTCCGAGCGGGACCGCAATGCAGATCGAGACGAGCAGACCCAGAAGCGTGAGCTCGGCGGAGGCGGGCAGACGCGTCTTGATCTCATAGCCAACCGGCTGACCGGTGGTCAGCGAGTTGCCGAGATCGCCTTGCGCGAGGTCGCGCACGTATCTGACGAACTGTACGTAAAGCGGCTGGTCGAGCCCGAGTTTTACCCTGATCTGCTCGATCGCCTCCTTCGTTGCGGCGGGCCCCGCGAAATAGGCCGCCGGATCGCCCGGAAGCGCGCGCGTCAGCAGGAAGGTGACGACGATCACGCCCAAGAGGCTCGGCACCGCCAGCAGCAGCCTTTTGAGGATCAGCGCAAGCATGCCAGGTTCCGATGTAGGGTGGGCAAAGGCGCATCACGCAGATTGTACCGCATGGGCAAAATCGCGTGCGCGCCGTGCCCACGCCGAGAGATGGAGCACGCGATTTTGCCCACCCTACGGACTACGCTTTCACCAGGGCGCGGTAATCGAGACGCCGGTGGAACCAGTACTGATAGCCGGAGACGTTCTTCTGCATCGCCACGTTCACGAAGGGCTGATAGAGCGGAATACGGGGAATATCCTCAAACGCAAGCTTGACGAAGGACTTCACATCCTTGTCGTAAGCCGCCGTATTGCCCTCAGCTGCAGCGGTGACTGCGCCATCGATGTAGCCATCCATCTCCTTCGACTGATAGCTCATCGTGTTGAAGATCGAATTTTTCCCGTGATAGCACCAGATGAAGAAATATTCGGGATAGTCGAGCCAGCCGGAAAACACGTTCGTGTAGAGCGGCAGGACTTTCTTATTGAGCTCGGTGCGCCAGGTCGCGCCGGGTATCTTGTTGATGGTGCATTTGATCCCAATCTGCGCGAGGCTTTCTTGCGTGAGCACGCAGATCGGCTCGTTTACGCCCGCAAAGCCGATATCGAAGGACAGCGTCGTCTCGAACCCGTTCGGATAACCGGCTTCCGCCAGCAGCTGCTTGGCCTTGCCAATATCCGTGTCGTATTGGTGCGGCTGCGGCCAGGCGACCTCGACGGGTGCGCCGGCGGGCGCGCCGAACATGGGTTTGGCGAGGCCGAACAGCGCCGCGTCCATGATCTTCTGATAGGGTAGCGCGTAGGCGACTGCCTGGCGCACTTTCAGATTGTCGAATGGCGGCTGCTTCACATTCATGCCGATGTACTGGATGCCGTTCGAGTACGGCGTCGACACGATGTGGAGCTTGCCCGAGTCCTTCAGCTCGACGAAATCCTTGTTGGGAAGATCGTAGGAGATATCGGCATCGCCGCGTTCGAGGAGTGCGCGGCGATTGCCGGACGAAGGCACCATGCGCCAGATGATGCGCCTGATCTTCGGCACCGGTCCGCAGGTCCATTTGTCATTGCGCTCCAGCACGACTTCGGTCCCGGCATTCCAGCTCACCACGCGGTACGCGCCGCTGCCTGCCGTGTTCTGCTTGGTGTATTCGAGGCCCCATGGGTCTTTGTCCGTCGCATGCTTCTTCACCAGCTCCGAGTTCATGATGCACGGCACGACAACGGCGAGATCCGGGATGGTGAGGCGATCCTTCCGGAGAAAATCGACGCGGACGGTGTTGTCGTCCACCACCACGAATTGCTCCGGCTTCGTCAGCGAGCCGGCGCCCATCTGGAAGGTCGGAAAGCCGCCGACTGTGACGGCGCGGTCGAGCGACCATTTCACGTCTTTTGCGGTGACGGGGGTGCCGTCGTGAAAGGTCGCGTTTTTCTTCAACCTGAAGGTGACGGACATGTCGCCGACCTTCATGTCATCGGCGAGCTCCATCTTGAACTTGTCGCGCTCGTAATACTGTACCCCGTTGGGGAGCGTCTTCATCTCGTGACTGATGAGGCGGTCGTAGGTGTTCCAGGACACCTCGTAACCAGGCACGTTTGTGCCTACCCCATGGATGTCGAGATTGTTGGGTCCGCTCTCGGATACGATGAGCAGTGTTTCCTGCCGTGACTGCGCCCTGGCGGGCGACCATACAGCGGGCGCGGCCGGCAGAGCCGTCCCGGTGGCAAGGGCAGCCATGGATTTCAGGAAGTCGCGACGCCTCATCATTCCCTCCAGGTGGATATTTTGCAGGCCGCTCCGCAAAGCGCGTGCCAATGGCGGTTGCTGCGACGCTTTGCGAGAATCCGCTGATTTACGGCACTTTTCGCTCTGTCACCGGGTTTCGACGCGGTGCCGCCACCCGCGAATGCTGCATAGCAGCGCACTTTTGCGCAGGCGATAGGCACCATTGCGCAACCGCACAGCCATTTAGCCCGATGGGCGGAGGGAGATTCGGGATCCCGCATGTGGCTGCGCTCATGCTGCTACCCGTTTGCCTAAAAATTAGACCGTTGCCTAGCGAACGGGCGGGTTGCCGCTGCCCTGATCAGCGCGAGCCGCCCTCACCGTGCACATGGCCGTGGCATGTCGATTGCTAAACGCATCGACATCGGCCGGCTGCGTGTCGGCGCGATCCTTGGAGTGCGCCCATGTCGACTTTCGACAATCCCTTCGATTCTGCTGCCAGACTAACCTGCGGTTGCGTGTGCGGGCGCCACCTCAATCACGCCGAGCACGAGCGCGAGCAACAGCTTCTCTGCACGGCATCCGCGCGTGACGAAGAGCGCTATGAAGGCCTAGTCGCGTCCGCAGTAATGCGCGCGATGTTTCCGAAGAACCGGGCGCGCCGCGCTTTTCTCAAGGCAGTCGGCGCTTCCACCGCGCTCGCCGCGCTTTCCCAGTTCTTGCCGCTGAAGTTCGCTGCCGAGGTGTTTGCGCAGGGCGGCGCGATCGAGAAGAAGGACCTGAAAGTCGGGTTCATTCCCATCACGTGCGCGACACCCATCATCATGGCGCACCCGATGGGCTTCTACAGCAAACACGGGCTCAACGTTGAGGTCATCAAGACCGCCGGCTGGGCAGTCATTCGGGACAAGACGCTGAACAAGGAATACGACGCGGCGCACATGCTGTCGCCCATGCCGCTTGCCATCACACTCGGCGCCGGATCCAACCCCATGCCGTACACCATGCCCGCGGTCGAGAACATCAATGGGCAGGCAATCACGCTTTCCATCAAGCATAAGGACAAGAACGACCCCAGGAAATGGAAGGGGTTCAAATTCGCGGTGCCGTTCGATTACTCCATGCACAACTACCTGTTGCGCTACTACGTCGCCGAGCACGGCCTCGATCCTGACACCGACATTCAGATTCGCGCGGTGCCGCCGCCGGAGATGGTCGCCAACCTGCGCGCGGACAATATCGACGGTTATCTCGGTCCCGATCCGTTCAACCAGCGCGCAGTCTATGACGGCGTGGGATTCATCCATCTGCTCTCAAAGGAGCTCTGGGAAGGTCATCCCTGTTGCGCCTTTGCGGCGTCGAAGGAGTTCGTCACCACCATGCCGAACAGCTATGCGGCGCTGCTCAAGGCGATCATTGACGCGACGGCATTTGCGCACAAGCCGGAAAACCGCAAGGAGATCGCCGCTGCCATTGCGCCCGCGAATTATCTCAACCAACCCGAGACCGTGCTCGAGCAGATTCTCACCGGAACCTATGCGGACGGTCTCGGACAGGTGAAGCGCGATCCGAACCGCATCGACTTCGATCCGTTCCCCTGGCACTCCTTTGCGATCTGGATTCTGACGCAGATGAAGCGCTGGGGCCAGATCAAGGGGGACATCGATTACAAAGCAGTGGCGGAGCAGGTCTTTCTCGCCACCGATACCGCAAAGCTGATGAAGGAGGTCGGGCTCACGCCGCCTGCTGCGAGCTCGAAGAGCTTCAAAGTGATGGGCAAGGAATTCGATCCGGCGAAGCCCGACGAATACGTGCAGAGCTTTGCGATTAAGCGCGTTTAGTTCTGTCCTGTCATGCCCCGCGAATGCGGAGCATCCGTAGTCAGGAACATGGGATGCAAGCCAAACCTAGCAACTCGGAGATTTGCTGGTTAGTGGATCGGCCGCCCGCGTGGGCGATGACAGCTGCGGTGGTGTAACCCAATGCGGTCTCTCATCGGTTTGCGCGCGGCAGTGGTGTCGCTCCTTCTGTTCGCGCTGTTCATCGCCGTGTGGCACCTCGGCACGTCGACAAGCGGCCCGGCGGTGAACATGGATCCGGAATACGCCAAGCTCGTCGGGGCCAGTGCGAGCCAGGGCAAGTCCGCCATGCCCGGGCCCGCCGACGTCGGCGCGAAGCTGTGGGAGCATCTGAAAAACCCGTTCTACGATCGCGGCACGAACGACAAGGGGCTGGGCATTCAGCTCGCCTACTCCATCGCACGTGTTGGAGTGGGTTACCTGATGGCCGTTCTGGTCGCGATCCCCATCGGCTTCCTGATTGGAATGTCGCCGCTCATGAGTCGCGCGCTTGATCCGTTCATTCAGGTGCTCAAGCCGATCTCGCCGCTCGCCTGGATGCCGCTAGCGCTCTACACGATCAAGGATTCGAGCCTGTCCTCGATCTTCGTGATTTTCATCTGCTCATTGTGGCCCATGCTGATCAACACGGCATTCGGGGTGGCTTCCGTGCGCCGGGAATGGCTGAACGTGGCGCGCACCCTCGAAGTCGGCGTCTTCCGCCGCGCTTTCACTATCATCCTCCCGGCCGCGGCACCGACCATTCTGACCGGCATGCGCATCTCTATCGGCATTGCCTGGCTCGTCATCGTCGCCGCCGAGATGCTCGTGGGCGGCACTGGCATCGGCTATTTCGTGTGGAACGAGTGGAACAACCTCTCCATCACGAACGTGATCACCGCCATTCTGGTGATAGGGCTGGTCGGCATGCTGCTCGACCAGGTGCTTGCACGCGCAACCCGGCTCGTGACCTTCCAGGAATAGGCCCTGGGGTGCATGAGCGACAAATTCATCGCCATTGAAGGAATTACCAGGCGCTTTGCGGCGCCGGGGGGCGATGTCACGACGGTGTTCGAGAATCTCTGGCTCTCGATGGCGCGCGGAGAGTTCACCTGCATCATCGGTCATTCCGGCTGCGGCAAGACCACGGTGCTCAATCTCGTGGCTGGACTCGACGAGCCGTCGGAAGGTACCGTCATCGTCGACAACCAGGCGATCGAAGGGCCGAGCCTCGACCGCGCGGTGATCTTTCAGAGCCATGCGCTCCTGCCGTGGCTCACCGTGAAGGGCAATGTCGCGTACGCGGTTTCTTCCAAGTGGCGCCGGATGCGGCGCGCCGATGTGGATAGCCACACACAGAAATTCATCGATCTCGTTGGCCTCTCGGGCGCCGAGCGCAAGCGGCCGGCCGAGCTTTCCGGCGGCATGAAGCAGCGCGTGGGCATTGCGCGCGCACTCTCAATCGAACCCAAGATCATGCTCATGGACGAGCCGTTTTCTGCGCTCGATGCGCTCACCAGGGGCACGCTTCAGGATGAGGTGCGCCGCATCTGCATCGAAACCGGGCAGACCGTATTCATGATCACGCACGACGTGGACGAGGCGATCTATCTCGCCGACCGCATCGTCCTGATGACCAACGGCCCAAATGCAGTGCTTGCGGAGATCGTGGAAAACCCGCTACCAAAGAATCGCCGACGCACCGATGTGCATCGGCATCCGCTTTACTACGGCGTGCGCAACCACATCATCGATTTCCTGGTGAGCCGCAGCCGCAGCTGGCGCGACTACTCCCGAAGCTTCGATCCGCGCCATGTTCCGGTGGTACGGCCAGGCGCCCCGGAGCCCACTATCGCCGCCGAGGCTGCCACACCGCTCAGAGCCGCATCGAAAGACGACACGCGCGAGGCAAAACTGTCCCAGGTGTCATGTCGGTGAGTCGACGCTGAATTTGTTGAAGAGGGAGAGACGCATGCAACGCAGAGAGCTGACGGAGAAGATTCTCGACATCAAGCGCGCCAAGGGGTGGAGCTGGAAATATATCCACCAGCAGATCGGGGGCTATTCCCCCGTTCTTCTCGTGGGCGCGCTCCTAGGGCAGATGAAACTGACCAAGCCGCAGGCGATGAAGGCGGGCGAGCTCTTTGCCCTGACGCCCGCAGAAACATCAATGCTCAACGAGGTTCCGATGCGCGGCGCCGATGTGCCCATGCCGCCTACGGATCCGTTGATCTATCGCTTCTACGAGCTGGTTATGGTGAATGGGCCGGCCTGGAAGGCGCTGATCGAGGAGGAGTTCGGCGATGGCATCATGTCGGCCATCGATTTTGATTTGAAGATCGAGCGACTGCCGAACCCAAAGGGCGATCGCGTGAAGATCACCATGTCGGGCAAGTTCCTGCCCTACAAATATTACGAGAACGCCGGCAACGTCCCGGAATACGGCTATAAGGAAGAGTGAGCGGAGCTTTGCCCAAGCCTGTCATCGCCCGCGCGCGCGCGCGACGCAGTAACCCATGGCAGATTAATTTCGCAGACAGGGACTACGGCATGCCCCGCTTGCGCGCGGCATGACGGCAAGATTATTGGCAAGCTACTGCGGGCCGAGCGAGAGCGGTGCGCTTTCCTCGCGCGGCGGCAGGACCTCACGCGGCCGCGTCCGTACAACGGCGCGCCGAGGTGGCGGGGCGGCGCTTGCTTCCAATTGATTGGCAAACCCGTACGTCAATGCACCGAGGTCCGAATACCACGTCGCAGCGCGCCGGTTCTCTTGCTCCGCCTGCAGCGCCGCAATGGTCTCGGCAGCGCCCTGATGCTCCTGCGTGAGTTGGCCCAATTCACGCCTGAGCGTCTCGATTTCAATCGTAAGACGCTGCACGGCTGTTTCGGGCTTCTCTGCCGCTCCTTCGGTCGCAGTCTGCGTTTGCGGCCCGGTCGGCCAGCCCAAGGCGACCGCAGTGATCAGACCCGCAGCAAGCGCAAGTCCGATGATGGTGGAGAGCTTGAATCCCGTATTGGGCCGGGGAGCGGAATCCGTCTCCTCGCGTCCGAACTCGTCATCGAACGCATCCAAACTTGGCAGCACGCCTGCACGCGCAGCTGACATCGATTTACGCCCCGCTCACGCGACCGACCCCATGATGCGCTCGCTCCGCGAGCAACTCAAGCGGCTCAGAACGGCGAGATTGGGGCATGCGAGGCGAATGATTCAGTGTTTTTGGCGACAAAGGTCGATTCCCTTGTGCTTTCAACGCGATGCTACAGAGAGCGCCCGGCGCAGAGCCACGATTGCCGGGAGAGCTGCGATGCAAAGCCCTGCCATCGCGAGGAAGCCGTGGGCGCCGAAGCGGGCATAGAGCCACCCGGCCACAATGGTCAGGAGCGCCGTCGTGCCCCCGATGCCCATGACGCCATAAAGCGCCTGCGCCGAACCCGCGAGAGAAGAAGGAACGGTCTGCGCAATAATGCGCATGCAGGAGAGGTGCAGGAGCGCAAAGGTGAAGCCGTGCAATGGCTCGGCCAGCGCGAGCGCCGGGATGGCAGCCGTCTGCGCGAGCACCGCCCAGCGCACAATCCCGCACAAGGCCGAGATCGTCAGCGCCGTTGTCGGGTCAAACCGCCGAAGCAGGAACGGGCCGATCCACAGGAATACGATGACCTCGGCGGCCACGGATTCCGACCACAACACGCTGGTCACGGACGAGGGGATACCGGCGTCCTGCCAGCTGATCATCGCGAACGCGTCGTGCATGGCATGACTGCCGAGCACCAGCGCCGCGACGATGATCAGGCGCAGGAAACTTTGCTGCCGCAGGAGTGCGAGCCAGATACGCCGCGGCGGCGTTCTCACCTTTTCTGTCCCGCTGGGCATGCTTTGCGGGAGCCACGCTGCTGCCACGGCGGTTGCGAAAAGCAGGCAGGCACTCGACCACATGATGGAGGCAAGCCCGAGGTGACCTGTGAGTTGCCCGGCGAGAAGAAGGCCGCAAATGAATGCTGCCGAGCCTGCGCCGCGTACCCAGCCGTATTCGAATGCGCCGCGCTTAGGATTGCCCCCGGGCTGCGCCGCAGCGAGCGCCATCGCATCGCTGAGCGGCACGAGCGGCGCAAGCATGGCCGCCTGAAACAGGGAAACGAGCACGAGCGGCCAGAACGCGTGGGCAGGGAGGTAGAGGAGCAGCGCGATGGCTGCCACGACGGCAAACGCCGCAAGCTCCAGGCGGAACGTATGGCTCGCGTCGGCGAGGCGCCCCGCGAGCGGCGCGGAAAACATGCGCACGACTGTGGTTCCCGCCAAGAGAATACCGAGGGCTTCGGGCCGGATGCCCCGGGCGGCCAGAAAGGGAGGCAGGAAGGGCGAGCTGATGCCGAACGCGGCATAGAGGGCGCCATAGAGCACGAGATAGCGAGCGAGTATCCTTCCAGGCTTCATCAGGGAGACAACGCATGGAAATCGGTTTCATCGGGGTGGGGCAGATGGGATTTCACATGGCCCGCCGGCTCCTGGAAGCCGGACACCGCGTGCTCGTTTTCGATACCCGGCGCGAGTCCCTCGATCAGCTCGGTGCAAGGGGAGCACGGATTTGCGGTTCCGCGCGGGCTGTCGCCGATGAAACCGAAACCGTTATGGCGAGCTTGCCGACACCCGAAGTGGTGTTTGCGGTCGCTACGGGCGAGATTATGCAGGGCAGCCGGGTGCGGCGGTTCGTCGACCTCTCAACTACGGGGTCGGTCATGGCCAGGCGCGTTCACGAGAAGCTCAACGCGCGCAACATCGTGCAGATCGATTGTCCGGTGAGCGGCGGCGTCACCGGGGCGTCGAAGGGCACGCTCGCGGTGATGGTTTCCGGGCCACGCGAGGAGATCAAAGCCATTGAGCCTGCGCTTTCCGTATTGGGCAGGATCTTCCTCATTGGCGAGAAGCCCGGCGCCGCGCAGACGATGAAACTTTGCAATAACTTTTTGTCGGCGACCGCAATGACCGCAACTTCAGAAGCCATGGTCATGGGCGTGAAAGCAGGCCTTGATCCGCGCGTCATGCTCGACGTGATCAATTCCAGCACCGGCCGCAACACGGCGACCGAGGACAAATTCGGTCGCGTCATTCTGCCGCGTCTCTTCAATCTCGGTTTTACCAATGGCTTGATGACCAAGGACCTCAAGCTTTGTCTTCAAGAAGGCAAGGCGCTCGGTGTCCCCATGGAAGTGGCGGAGACGGTCACGCGCATGCTGCAGATCGCATGCGACGAGATTGGCGCGGACGCCGATCTCACGACGGTGGTGAAGCCGGTCGAGCGCCGCGCGGGCGTCGAAGTGCGCGGCTGAAGCGCCGTTCTCGGGCTCCATTATACGAGAGAGCGGGAACGCAGCGAGTTTGCGGCTCCGATTGCTACATGATCGCGTAGTCGGTGTTGCGGCGATCCGTGACCAGCATGCTGCCTGGATAGTGGCTGATGCAGAAGTCGGGCTTGACAACCGCGACTACCGATTGCGGCGTCACTCCGCACGCCCAGAACACCGGGATCTCATCGTCCTTGATCGGAACTGCGTCACCCCAGTCCGGCTTGCCCAGGTCGGAAATGCCGATCAGCTCAGGCCTGCCGAGGTGAATGGGCGCGCCATGCACCGCCGGAAAACGCGTGGTGATCTGCACGGCGCGAATGGCATTTGCGGGCGTCATCGGGCGCATGGAAACGACAAGCGGGCCATGGAAGGGGCCTGCCGGGATCGTCGGCAGATTGGTGCGATACATCGGGCAGGTCACCCCGGAACTGATATGCCGCAATTCGATCCCGACGTCCGAAAGTGCCTCCTCGAATGAGAATGAGCAGCCGATTACGAATGCGACGAGATCGTCGCGCCAATGCGCTCGAATGTCAGAAGGGTCGTCGATGACGTGGCCGCGCGCAAATACGCGATATCGGGGCAGGTCGGTGCGGATATCGAGATCCTCGCCCAGTGCCGGAATGCGGTAGTCGCCCGTGTTGGAGGCTGCAAGCAGCGGGCACGGTTTCGGATTGAGTTGGCAAAAACGCAGGAAATCCGTCGCAAGCGAGGCCGGCAGGATGGCGAGATTGCCTTGCACATACCCGGGCGCAAAGCCTGCCGTGGTGCCACCGAACTCGCCGCGCCTGATCGCCAGGCGCGCCTCCCGGCCGTTCTTCGGAATGTCCAAGCGCGGACGCACAAGCGGGGCAATACCCATTGGGTTCCCTCACAGTTAGTAGGACGCGGCAAGTCCGCGCAGAGGTCACATGATAGCATCGCCACGGTCACGTAAAACCAGTTGAATAAGCCTGCAGGATCGCGTTTGCTCGCAGGTAACGCAAAAACATACCGGGAGGAACAGCATGCCCCAATCAACGCCCGTGCTTTCGTTCGCGGTCGCATCCATGTTGGTAGCGTCCTTAGGCATTGCGCACGCCCAGTCCACGACCGACACGGCGCCTAACTCCATCAAGCTTGGAATCGTGACATTCCTGAGCGGGCCCGCAGCCTCTCCGTTCGGCGTGCCGGGACGCAATGGCGCGGAAATCGTGATTGAGGCCCTCAACGCCGGCAAAGTACCCGAGCCTTACAACACGGTCGGGCTCGGCGGCATGAAGATCGAGGCCAAGTACGTCGATGAGGCGGGCTCGACTGCCCAGGTGGTCACCGAGTTCCGCAATCTGGTGCAGCGCGACCAAGTAGATGCGGTGGTCGGCTACATCTCGTCAGGGAGCTGCCTGGCAGTCACGCCGGTTGCCGAGGAGCTCAAGGCGCTCACCGTCTATTTCGATTGCGGCACCGTGCGAGTGTTTGAAGAAAAGCCGCGCAAATACGTGTTTCGTCCTTCCCCGCACGCGACCATGGATAACACGGGCGCCGCGCGATAC
>DATCJI010000182.1:0-3146 GCA_036562835.1 Xanthobacteraceae bacterium
GCTCCTTGCGCCGAGCCTATCAGCGAAGACGGCTTTTATTGGGGCGTGGCCAAGCGGTAAGGCAACGGGTTTTGGTCCCGTGATCCTAGGTTCGAATCCTAGCGCCCCAGCCACCTAGTTTCCGCAGGCGATAGCCGAAACCTCACATGGCTTTCCTATACTAAAGGATGGTCCATTAATATTGGACGGAATGATGTGTGAGCGCCTATTGTCGTGGCCCTCAGCAAAAGGCGCGAGCGCATTCTAGCGGGCAACCGAGTGTGATGCTGGATGACGCTCCCCGCCAAAGGCGACTCTTGCAGGCCAAATGGCTTGGCGGCATCTGCTTCGTCATCGGAGCCGCGGCAACCCCGTTTGTTGTGCTTGGGCTGAGCGCCATGGCGAACCGCGTACAGGCGCCGCTGGCGGTGGACTACGCCGCGATGCTGCCGGATGCAACGCAGCACCAAACTTGCAGCTCGCGCGATGCGCCGCAAGGAGACAGCATAACCATAGAGGACGGGCTAAAAATCAACGTACGCACGCCTGCAAATTACGACCGCACGCGTGCTCATCCCCTGCTCGTCGCGTTTCCGCCCGGTGGCTACGGTCGCCTGGCATCGGAATCATACTATTCCATGACTGCCGCCGCGACTGAGAGGGGATTTATCGTGGCATTCCCCGATGCTCGACCGCTCTCGAAATCGATGATCGAACTCTATTCGAAAGTCGCTGACGCGGTGGCGAGGCAATGGTGCATCGATCGCGAGCGCGTTGTGTTTCTCGGACACTCGGACGGTGCCAGCGCATCCTACGGCATTTCGTTGCTCGAGCGAGGCGCGCTGCAACCTCGGGCGATGCTCGTGAGCGGCGCCGGACTTAGCGGAAACGACCTTGCTTCCCAGTCCTGCCCTTCTGTCCGGCGGGTGATGATCGTCCATGGCCGCAACGACGCGCTATTTCCCGATTTCGGGCACCAGGCGAGCCTGTGGTGGTCGAAATGCTTTGGCTGCACCCCTGATAAGTTCGCCAAGGTGGCTCCGCACTGCGTCGAAGCTGAAGGCTGCCAGTCGGGAGCGGACCTGGTGTTCTGCGAGACCGACGCCGCGCATGTGACGGCGCCGGTCATCGGCGACTTTGAGCTCGATTTTCTGCGAGGCGTCGATACCGTGACATCAAGCCGCCAATGATGGGGCCCTCCTCGATCAGGCAAGCCACGCTACGACCCATGCGTGCCAGACGCGCGAAATCCGATCGGCAGTCGCAGATTCTGGCGGAGCTGAACCGGGCGCCGAGCTTGCGCGTCGCCGACCTCGCGGAGCATTTGCAGGTTTCCACCGAGACGATCCGCCGCGACCTCGACGAGCTCACCGAGCAGGGTCTTCTCAATCGCACCTATGGTGGGGCGGTGCGGCCGCTCAGCAGCGAGCCCTCGGTGTCGGAGCGTCACAGCCTGTTCATCGCCGAGCGCGAGCGCATCGCCCGCGCCGCAGTGCCGCTGATCAAGACGGCGGGCGTCGTCATCATGGGCTCCGGCGCCACCACCGTTCACGTGGCGCGTCGGATGGCGGTCGAGCTCACCAATATCACCGTCATCACCCATTCCTTCGGCGTCGCCGCAGTGCTGTCGGTCAATCCGACCATCAAGGTGATCATGCTCCCCGGCGATTATCATGCGTCCGAGGGCGCGACGATCGGGGTGCAGACCGTGTCTTTTCTCGGAAGCTTCTATGCCGACTTCGCCATTCTCGGCGCCAGCGGATTGACCGTCGAGGGACCGACCGACGCTTTGATCGAATGCGGCACGGTTTATGGCGCGATGAGCGCGCGCGCGGCCAAGACCTTGGTGGTCGCCGATCACTCCAAATTCGATCGCATCTTTCCCTGCCGCTACGTCGCCTGGCGCGACGTTGATCATCTCGTCACCGATGTCGAGCCGGAGGGCAGCCTGATGGCCAGTCTCGAGCTCAACGAGGTCGCGGTTACGGTCGGCTAGGGCAGGTAGCCGATCGGCTCCTCGGTGCTCACACCGCGGTAAAGCAGTTGTCGACGAAGAGATGCGCGCCGTTGACGAAACTCGCCTCGTCGCTAGCGAGAAACAGGGCAGCGCGCGCCACCTCCTCCGGCTCGCAAATGCGGCCTTGCTGCACGGCAAGGGCAGCGTCCGACATATCGACACCAAGCTTGTTGAGCGCATCAACCTCGCGCAGGCCGTGCGGCGTGCGCACGAACCCCGGACAGACGGCGTTGCAGCGGATGTTCTGGTCGCGATACTCCACCGCGATCGAGCGAGCGAACATGTGGCAGGCGCCCTTTGACGTATTGTAGACGACCTCTTTAGGCGTCGCGGCGATGGCCGAGATCGACGAGGTGCAGACGATCGACCCTCCTCCGGCCGCGATCATTCCCGGCAGCACGGCCTTGGTCATGAGGAACATGCTCGTGACATTGACCGCCATCAGCCATTCCCAGTCCGCGAGCGTGGTCTCGAGGAAGGGTTTGATGATGATGGAGCCGGCGTGATTGAAAAGCACATTTGGCGCGCCGAGCGCCGCGGTGACGGCCGCAACCGCGGCGTTGACCTCTCTTTCATTCGCGACGTCCGCGCAAGCGAACATGGCCGTGCCGCCAGCATTCTCGATCTCGGCCACGACGGCACGCCCCGCCTCCTCGTTGCGATCGACAACACCGACCTTGGCGCCCTCAGCCGCGAACAGCTTGGACGAGGCGCCGCCCATGCCGGTCGCGCCGCCCGAGATCAATGCGATCTTGCCTGCCAGTCTGCCGGGCATGGTGCGTTCATCCTTCTATGGTCGAGTCTAGAGTCACGAGGCAGTCGGAAAGCGTCTTGACGAGAAGGTCGGCATGGTCCCGCGCAAAGCAGAGCGGCGGCCACGACGCATTTCTGGATGCGCCCCGGGCTCCGCTCGCCTCTAACCTAGATCAGTCCGTCTCCATGGTTCAATTCTTTCCGACCCACCGGAGACTGCGGACGGCCGACCCACGCTCCACGGCAGGTTGTGGGGCCTTCTGTCAAATACGCTTCGGTGCCGCCAGAGTATTCTCTATAGTCTGGTTCCAATAACGTCGATCTCCGTTGGGGAGAGCCACCGTGGCAGGAGAGCCGCGCACCTTCGCCAATCGCTGGAAGCGCTTCTCCGACTGGG
>DATCJI010000208.1:0-2344 GCA_036562835.1 Xanthobacteraceae bacterium
AACCCGAACAGCACGACGAGGCCGATCGGGTTCGCCATTGCGGCCACGAACGGCTGATACATCTCCGGGCCGCTCGCCAGCGCGATAAGGCCCCAGGCAAGCAGAATCATCCCTGCGGAAGTCGCCACGCCGGTTGCCCGATGCGTGATCGACGTGACCATGGTGATCGGCCATTTGTAAATGCCAAGATGCGGTGACAATGGCCGGCTGCGGACCGATGGTGACTGCGGATTGTCCGCCATATGTGTCCAAATCGTAATCGAAGCGGCGCGAGTTTAGGTGCGAAGCCGTGCCAGTCAACCGGCCGAACGCGTATCTTTCAAAACCTATGCCGGCCCACTGCTTGCGGGCGTGAGAAATTGCATCCATAGACATGAACGGGAATCGCGGACCGGCTGAATGAGCGAAGCGAGTGCAACGGCCTTCGTCGCGCAGCAGGCGGGCCGCTTCCGCGAAGTCGCGTTCCGCAATTTCTCGCTGTCAAAGCCAGTGTGGGAAACGCTGGCGGTTGTGGCGCTTTGTCCGGTGCTGCTGAGCGCCGCGATCTGGAATGGCTTTCCGCTCATTTTTTACGACACCGGCGCATACATGCTGCAGAGCTTCGGGCTCAAATTCGTGCCCGAGCGTTCACCCGTCTTCTCGATATTTCTGCTGGTTGCAGGCGGCGATGTCAGCCTCTGGCTCGTGGCGGTTGTGCAGACGCTCATGGCGTCCTTCGTGATGGTGGAAACCGCGCGCGCGGTTGCCCCACGAATCACTTTGCCGATCTTGCTGGCAATCGGTGTCGTCCTGACGCTTCTTACGGGACTGCCATGGTACGCCGGTCAGATCGAGCCCGATATCTTTACACCACTGGTGGTGCTCTGCCTTTATCTACTGGCGTTCCATCCCGCGGAGCTGGGAAGAGGCCGAAGTGCCGCGCTCGTCATCATCGCTGCGTTGTCGACCGCCATGCACCCCTCGCATCTGGGGTTGGGCGTTGGGCTTGCGCTGCTGCTCGTGGGCTATCGGCTGTTCGTGGCGTGGCGGAAAAAACCATGGCCTTCGATTGATATCACGCGGCCGATATCCGCGGCGCTTCTCGGCCTCTCTCTCGTGCTCGCGGGAAACTACATCTACACCGGCCGCATGTTCGTGAGCCGCGCCGGTCCGGTCTTCATGTTCGCCCGCATGCTTCAGGACGGCGTCGTGCAGCGGCTGCTGAACGAGACCTGCCCGACGTCCAATTATATGCTCTGCCGGTATCGCACCGCATTGCCACATCGCGCCGACAAATGGCTGTGGGGCCCGGGCAGCCTGTTCGTGAAGCTGCACCGCTTCATCGGCACGGAGAAGGAGTCAGCGAAGATCGTGCATGACAGCCTCGCGCGGTATCCGGCGTGGAATGCGGAGCTGGCAGCACGGGACGCCTGGCAGCAGTTCACCCTGTTCTACACCGGCGATCAGATAGAGCCGCAGCAGTGGATACTGTTCTGGGACTTCCACAAATTCATCCCGGACCAGCTTCGCGCCTACGACAACGCACGGCAGCAGAAGGGCGAACTCCATTTCCGCCCGCTCAATTATATTCATGTGCCGGTGGGCGGGATCATTCTCCTGATGCTGCTCGCAGGGTTGGTGCTGGCGATACGACGCCGCGACCTTGCGGCCGCGCCGCTTCTGGGGTTCATCCTTGCAGCGCTGATCGGCAATGCCATCATTTGCGGTGTATTTTCGAATCCGCACGCGCGCTACCAGTCGCGGCTGATCTGGGTGCCGGCTTTCGCGCTTGCACTTCTCGCGGTGGACAGGCGAACCGCCGCCTTGCGGCCATCCTGAGAATCCGGCCTTAATCGGCGCATGGCTCCCGTCCGCATTGCGCCGTCCATCCTCTCCGCCGATTTCGCGCGGCTGGGCGAAGAAGTGGCGGCCGTCGAGCGGGCAGGGGCAGATTTCATCCATGTCGATGTGATGGACGGGCATTTCGTTCCCAACATCACGGTCGGACCTGTGGTGGTGAAGGCGATTCGCCCCCACGCCAAAAAACCCCTCGACGTGCACCTGATGATCGCGCCCGTGGATCCCTATATCGAGGCGTTTTGCGAAGCCGGCGCCGATGGCCTCACCGTGCATCCGGAAGCCGGTCCGCACATCCATCGCACGCTTCAGCACATCCGCGCGTGTGGAAAGCGGCCGGGCGTCGTGCTCAATCCCGGCACACCTATCGATGCCCTCGACAACCTGCTCGATCTTGTCGACCTCGTGCTGATCATGACCGTCAATCCCGGCTTTGGCGGACAGAAGTTCATCGACGGTCAACTGCGCAAGATCGAAGCCGCCGCTGAGCGCATCGCCCGCGCGGGCC
>DATCJI010000249.1:0-5077 GCA_036562835.1 Xanthobacteraceae bacterium
TGCCCGCGCCTTATCCGGTCGAGAATGATCGGCTCCTCACCCTGGCGATCCGGCGGGATCAGAATGGTAATGGATTTGCCGATCACCTCTTCTGATGTGTAGCCGAACAGACGTTCCGCGCCCCTGTTCCAGGTCTTGATAATACCGTTCAGGTCTTTGCTGATGATTGCGTCGTCAGAAGATTGGATGACGGCTGCGAGATATTGATTGAGCTCCTCGGTGCGTTCACGTACCAGCATTTCAAGCTCAAGCTCGTTTTCGGGTAAACGAATCATGCCTCTCACCCCCGTTTGCAGGGTGGGTCAGTTCCAGTTCTTGAAATTTTCAGGAAATTGTCGGACGGTGAGCCGGGAGGAATGGTGCTAAATCATAGACCGTTCACTTGGCGTCGGGGGTGCGCCCATGACTGCCTCCGTGCGTTGCCACCTGCACACAAACTCTCAACGATCAGACGAGTTCCAAAACCGCTAACCGTCTGCGCTTTCGCGACTTTCATCCAGTTCTTTCAGAATAGTCGCCCCGTGCTCCTCCACCTCTTCTGTGCGGGAACCTCCACAAAACCTCACCGTTGGTCTTGAGCATGGCGACGCAACGAAAGCATGTGGCGGATCATCTGGACGCCTTGCGCAGGAGGGAAGCGATTACGGAGATTCAGAAGCTCGTTGCCCGCGAGCTCGCGAAGGAGGCGCCCCCGAAAACCCTGCCCCGCCGGCTGGCTGATTTGGCGCGCGAGCTTCACAGGCGGCTGCGCAAGCCTTCTCAATAAGTGTCAATACGTGACCCGCAGCGCTGAGTTTAATTTCTGCAAACAGCCCGTCATTTCCGGCCGAGGACCGAAGGTCCGAGAGCCGGAATTGAACGGGTTTTCCGAAAAGGGGTCATGTCGGGCCGACTATGACCCCGTCCCTCAGGCACCGTGCAACGATTGGACAGCGCATTGTTCTACGCCGCAGGGCAGTGATTTAACCCTTCATTAACCATGCGCAGGTTAGTGCCAGACTTCACAAGAGGATGGGGGTTCGTCATGAACAGTAGAGCCGAGGACTGTCCGGTTGCGGAGGAGTTCATCGGGCGTCTTTATCGCGCGCCGACGCACCGGATCAGCGAGCTCGTTTCCGAGCTTTCCGAGCTCGATCGTGGGAGCCTGGCAGCATTCTGCTATGGGCGAGCGCATTTGCGCGAGATCGGCTACGCAATCGCTGCCACGTGCGATCTGGAGACTCTGGTCAGCATTGGCGGCAGGGTTGGCAGTTTTCTGTTTGACCTCTCGCGCGAGCGACCAGAGGAAGAAAAAGCGCCGTCCCATTACAAACAAGCCAAGGTCAGTCTGGCGCAGCTGAGCGCGTTCTGACGCGTCCGCTTGCAATGCCGATGCGCGGAAACGGCCGATGACAAACGGCCGGCACAGCTAACTATACGGCGTCACAAACACTGCCTTCAGCGCCGCGCGGCTTGCCAGGATGTTGGCTGGGCTGTGCGGCCGCGGCAGAACATGAACGCTTGCGACCCTATATGCCGTAGTAACATGCTGGCTCCCTGGGCAGCCTGTGCGCGCGCGGGCATCGGCCGGAATGACAGGCTCTTGACCCGAGCGCAAACGCCACGTGCGCTAGTACCCACTTTGGGTACTGAGTGATTCATGTGTCCCGGGCGCACTGCGGCACGAAGTGCCGCAGCGCAGACCCGGGACCGTCTCAAACTCCAAGCTTCGGACGGTCCCGCATCTGCGGTGCACCGCTGCGCGCTGCACCGCGAGCGGGACACACTGTATCACCCTTCCATGATTCCGTGCGCTAGCTCGGCGCCAGTCCGGCGGCTTTCAGGGCCGCTGCTATTATGGGACCGGGCAAGACGCGCGGAGCTGCACCAGGGCGTGCTGCAGGAAGCTCCGGAATCGGCAGGCCAGCCGCCTTGAATGCCGCCGCGATCACCGCGTTAGGATCGAGGGGGTAATTCGTCGCCCGCGCTTCACTCTCTGCAGACGATGTTTGCAACGATGCCTGGGCCGATCTGTGCAAGGCCTCGGCGGTTGCTCCAGCGCTGACAAGCGCACCGCTGTCAGCTCGAATCTGAGCGGGTGCTGAAACGGTCGCCGCAGCATGCGGCGCGTCAATGACAGAATCGCCCAGGCTCCAGAAGCGTGCAATGTGATGCGTAGAGGAGATTCCGACATCCAGGAAAAAAGCGCCGGGAGCGCCGCAGCCGTTTTCGGATGCCATCGAGAGCGGCACGCCGTGCGCCATGCCGCTGATCGAAAAGGCCTCGATCAGCGGCTGACCCTGTGCATCCGTCCAGACGCGGCGCACGTGCCTGCCGATCGACTCTTTATATGAGGGACTGTCGCCGAGCCCGTGCACGTTGATCCATTGCCGAATGATGTCTTCGCCATTGCAATGTTTCACGATCGGATCGCCGGTGCCGTGCCATATGGAGATTTTCGGCCACCGCCCGCCATGGCTGGATGCCGCCCGCACGCGGTCGCCCAGCAGCTGTGCGGGATGTCCCTGCTCGGTGAACATGGCCTGGAATGCCTGTTCCACGTTGTTGGCACACCCATAGGGCAGTCCGGCAATGATTGCCCCGCCGGCAAAAACCTCGGGGTAGGTTGCGAGCATGACAGAAGCCATGGCACCGCCGGCCGAGAGACCGGTTACGAAAACCTTGCGGCGGTCGACGCCGAACTTTGCAATGGCGTGCTCGATCATCTCGCTGATCGAGTGCGCCTCGCCTTGGCCGCGGGCAGTGTCGCCTGGCAGGAACCACGAAAAGCAATTGCGCGGATTGTTGGCGGGTTGCTGCTGGGGATAAAGGACGACAAAGCCCAGCCTGTCGGCGAGCGACGACCAGCCGGTGCCATAGTCGAACTCGCCTGCGGTTTGCGAGCAGCCATGCAGCGCGACGACCAGCGGCGGCCTGCGCGGCAGGTGTTCGGGAGCGTAGACGAACATGCGAAGGTTGCCGGGATTGGCGCCATGCGCGGCCACTTCCCGCAGATGTGTCGGATGAGGGGCGGGCGGTGCGTGAGGCGCCTTCGCGCGCGCAGCTGCAAGAAGTCGTTCGAATTTGCTGCGGTAGGCCTGAAGGCGGGCAAAAACGTTTCGAAAATCGCGCATGCGGAAACCCTTGGTGTTGCGATTCAGAGGCCGTGGTGCACTGCAACATGGCAAGCCCATGCCCGGAATCAAGAACCGCGATCATCGCCCTGCGAATTTATTTCCCGGAACAATCGTCTCCGGTGTCACTGCTTGCCGGTTCCCGGCGCTGCCGCACCACACAGGATTCGCGGCGCCCGTGCGCGGTTCGCCACCTTGGCATTTATACCGCGCGCGTTCGCAAAGGCATCAAGCCTGCCGACCAACCTGTCATTCAGTCGATGACATTCGAGCGGGTCATCATCATCAAGACTGCGAACGCGCTCGGCCTCGCCATTCTGCCGGGCGTACCAGCTATGGCCGACTTCATTCACATCCTGTTCAGCCCCAAGATCCCACAATGCGGGATTGCGCGATGAAGCGTGGTAACCCGTCCCCTATTCCCAATGTCGGCGCCAGTTGAGAAAGAGTATACGCGCGGCAAAGGATGAAGCAATGAATGGCATTGTTTTTAGCATCTGTTTGAATGCGGGATGTGCGGTCCTCGCGCCGAATGGATTGTGGTGGCAAGGGCAGTGTGTGTTTGGGCCGTGCAATGAGCAGCGGGTGCAGCCGCGACCACCCATTATGAGCGCACCGGGGGCGCAGAGGCGCTTGCCGCCGGGGGCGCGCGTCGAGCCACCACCGCCAGTGGCGCCGCCCGTGCCACCACCGGCAGCGCCATTGCAGCGCGCGCCGGATGATCAGCTCGAGGGCGGGCCGGACGTGGCCCCACCGCCATCGGTGCCGAGCCATCCACCGCGGCCGTATCTGCAGAGATGAAGCGATCACTGGCAAGCACCGCTAGGTCGGCTCCTCGCATTGATCACCGGTTAGTGGACAAAAGCAGTCTTCCGGTATCGAAAAACGCCGTAGCGCACCTAATGGCGCACGCGCACCGATGCAATAAACCGCTCCACGTCGGCCGAATGCGACGTATTGGAAGGGCCGGTATAACACAGCACTAAAGCCAGCCGACCTTTCTGTGCGCTATAGAGCCGGACTTCAAAACCCTTGCGATGGCCAAACGCGTCGAAGGCGTTCAGGCCTTCATGCTGCAGCCAACTGATCGAATCCCATTTGCCGCCCTCAATGACGTAAGCCGCGTTGTCGGCCCCGCCCTGGAGAGTGTTGCGCGGATTCGAGACATCAACGTCGTTCGGGTAGGTCGCGATCTCAGCGACGTAGCTGCTGTTCGTGATGTCCACGATATAATGGTGCAGGATAAATTCCGTACCGCCCTCCGACTTCGCCTTCATTTGCTCGTACTTCGGCGGGCCCGGCATCTCGATGGTAAATACGTCGCCAGGCAGATCAAGAGTTTGCCAGGTCTGGGAAACTGCGCTGCCGCTCCAGAGCAGCGCCAATGTCAGGGCCGGCGCTGCAAACCGCACCGCCAGCGAACGGCATTGTAAGGTTATCCCATCAGCCATGCCATTTATTGTCATCGGTCTCCAGTCCAGTCGCACGTCGGCAGAGCGCGTTTAATTGTAAGTTGTCCGCCGGGAACTCGTTTAACGCATAAATTTCGTAATTAGGAACGGATCGGCCCGTCGCGCTGTTTAACATACAGCAAACATCCCCCGGACTAGCGTCGTGCACTAGCGCCGGGACAAAGCCTCGGCTGCTCCTCTTTCCGCCCCCCGGGAAGGAGCAGCCGGGGTTATTGCAGAGGCGCGTCGCGTTGCATACGCAATTTGGATCGGGTTGGCCATCACAGCCTTGATGTGCGTCGCGCGATCTGGCTCGAAGGACGTGAGAAAGTTGCTCGGTTGGCGAGCCGGGCAAACGGCGTCTGCATACCTCTCTCTCTGCTTTCATCAGAAGCGGACATTCTATCACATACGACGAAGGCGGAGATGTGAAACCGGTGGTCCAAGATCCCCATCCTTGCAAGGGGCCAAAAACGAAATGAAGCTACCGCCAGCGCCGTTTTGAGGCTCGTG
>DATCJI010000343.1:0-13851 GCA_036562835.1 Xanthobacteraceae bacterium
CGGCAGATCGATCCCGATGTCACTTTCGATGCGCCCCGGCCCGGCGCTCATCACCACCACGCGATCGGCAAGCAGCGCCGCCTCTTCGACCGAGTGGGTGACAAAGATGATGGTGACGCGCGTGCGGGCCCATATTTGCAGCAGCTCGCCCTGCAACTGCTCGCGGGTGAGCGCGTCAAGCGCGCCGAACGGCTCGTCCATGAGCAGGATATTGGCATCATTGGCCAGTACGCGGGCGATCGCCACGCGTTGCTTCATGCCGCCCGAGAGCTGGCTCGGGTAGCGGCTCGCCGCCCGTTCGAGCCCAACGAGTTGCACGAACGCATTGGCGATCGCATCGACCTCATGGCGGGGCAGCCGCTGGCGCGGGCCAAACCCGATGTTCTGGCGCACGGTCATCCAGGGAAACAGCGCGTAGTCCTGAAACACCATGCCCCGATCGCTGCCCGGGCCGCTGATCGGCTTGTCACCGACCAGCACTTCCCCGGTGGTGGGCTCCTCGAACCCGGCGATGATGCGCAGCATCGTGGATTTGCCGCAGCCGGATGCACCGATCAGGCAAAGGAATTGGCCGCGCGGAATGCGCAGATCGATTCGACCGAGCGCTTCCACCTCGCCTTCATCGACGATGAAGCGCTTGCTCACGCCGCGGATTACTACATGCGCGCGATTGTCCTCAGGCATGATGCTGTGGACTCCACTGCAGCACGCGATTGCTCAAGAGGACAATCAGGCGGTCGGTCACAAATCCGCAAACGCCGATCACGATCATGCCGGTGATGACGAGATCGGTGCGCGACAGCGTGCGTCCGTCCATGATCACCGACCCGAGCCCCGTGGGCACGCCGGTCATCTCGCCAACCACAATAAGGATCCAGGCGAAGCCGTGGGCGATGCGGAGCCCGTTGAAGATCGAGGGCAGCGAGGCGGGCAGCACGACCTGTCGAAACATCGCCGAACCCGTGCAGCCGAGCATGGCGGCCGCCTCGAACAGGCGCACATCGACCGAGCGCACGCCGAAAATAGTATTGAGCAGGATCGGGTAGAACGCGCCGAGAAAGACGAGAAAGATCGCCGCATTCGGCCCGAGGCCGAAGAAGATCATGGAGAGCGGTAGCCAAGCCGTGACCGGGATGGGACGCAGCAGATTGATCGTCGGATCGAGCAGTTGGCGCAGAAATTTCAGCCGTCCGATCATGAGCCCGAGCGGAATTCCAATGAGCGCTGCAAGGAAGAAGCCGCCGTAGACGCGGGTCATGGACTTCCAGATGTGCGTGAGAATGGTGGCGCTGAAGGCATCGTCATAGATGCCGCCGAAGCTGAAGTCGTACATCATCACCGCGACTTCGCGCGGGCTCGGAACGAGCCGCGTGCCGGTGATGGCCAAGGCGCGTTCCCAGACAAGGATCTGGAGCAGCGGAAAGCTCGCCCCGAGGGCAATGGCACGCGACTTCTCAAGCGTGCGTCGCTGCCGACGCATGACCACGGGCGCGTCTGCAAGGCCAGCCTGGCTCGTATCGGGAAGGGCGGTAACCTGCTCGCTCAAGGCGAAGTCGCCCCGCCGCTCACATGAACTGCTTGGTGATATGCCGGTTCAAATCGGGGATTTGACGAATCTGCTTGTTCTCCAGCATCAGGCGCGCATACGCGTTGGCACGCTCCATGAATATGTCGTCGATCTTCCAGGCCAGCTCCACATTCGGTACCGCAAGCTCGACGGATTTCTTCTGCTGCCCGAGCTTTTGCATGGACATTTCCACGATCAGCTCGGGATGCGCCATCGCGTAGTCGATGGCCTTGCGATGCATGTCGACGATCATGCGGATGCGCTCGGGATTTTCTTTCACCGCCTTCTCGCTCGCGGAAAGGGTCATGTTGAGCGAGCCGATCGGGGTCGAGTACGGATATTCGACGACCCGGCCGGTGCCATTGGCGAGACTGATGCCGGGAGCGGGCTCGGCGCCCACATAAGCGTCGATATCGCCGCGCGCGAGCGCAGCCGGATGATCGCTGAACTGCAGGCGAATGGGCTGGATGTCCTTGATCGACATGCCTTCCATGCGCAGGCGCTCGAGGATCACGGCTTCCTGCGTCGAGCCCGGCCAGATGGCGACGCGCTTGCCCCTGAGATCCTTGATCGTATGGATATCGGTGTTGACCCCGGCCATCACCGCCATGCCGCGGTTGTTCGCATTGGCGACGAGGACGACCGGTTCGCCAGCGGCTGCACCCAGAAGGAAAGAGGCAATGCCGTGGATACAGGTGTCCACCGTGCCGGTGAGCACGGCGTTCTTGCCGTCGGTCGGGCTTTCGAACGGATACACCTCGACCGTGTAACCGGCCGGCGCAAATTTCTCATAAAAGTAGGCGGAGATGCCGTGAATGAGCTTGAGCGTTCCGACCCGCAGCACCTTGTCCTCGGCGGTCGCCGGGGCGGCGCGCGTGATGCACAAGACTGCAAGCAGAACTGGCAGCATGAATTTGGCATTGAGAGCGCGTAAAGCCGGCATGTGACCCCTCGTCATTTTTGAACTTGGCCCACCAGAACTGACGGAGCTTAGCGCAACTCACCGGGGCGGTGAACGTGGGCACCGGCTGACATTTTGTGCAGTGGAAACACCGTGTCCCGGGCGCGGCGCAGCACGTAGTGGTGCGACGCAGACCCGGGACCGTTCCGGTCTTTGGCGGTCCCGGCTTAGCGGTGCACCGCGTCGCGCTGCACCGCATCCGGGACACGGGGCAGATGCAAAATCTCAGAACACCGTGCCGTCTGCGATGATGCAAATGGGCGGAGGGCCGTCGGGAGGGCGCAGCTCGCGCGCGATGCGGCGGCCCGCAGCCCATGTGCCTCCTTGCAGCATCTGCGGCATGGTGAAATCGGTACCGAGGCGGAGCTTTACCCGCACCACATTAAGAAGCCGGTCCATAAGCCCGACAGTGAGCGCGCGCCATTCCACGACCAGCTCGGACCCAACCGCATGCTGCCGCCGCGGATCGATTGCTGCACGCGAACGAATCGCGCCCGTATCGATGAGCAATCCGCCATTGCGGTATTCAGAAAGCGCGGTGAGCTCGTCGATCTTCTCAACCTTGATCGAGCCCATGGCGAGCGGCTCGATCAACGAATACGCGAGCCATTGGGAGAGCTTATGGAAAGGCACGATCCCATTCGTCTCATCGCCTGTGCGCACCGCGGGGTGGTGCCCTGCATCGCCTATGCAAACTCCATCGGGCATGAGTCCTGAAGGCCAGATCGAAGCAAACGCTTCGAGCAGTGTCGCGAGCAGCGCGCCTGCCGGAATGGCGCCGTCAGAAGCGAGCTTCGAGAAATAATCGAGAAGATTTCCGGGCCGTGCCGGATTAGCTCCAAACAGCTGCGGCTGGGCCGCAAGCGCCGCGCCGAGGCGGCGCAGCAGCTCGCAGCGCTTCTCCAGTCCGACCAGCGGGTTTTCGGCACTTGCCTGAAAGTGGCGGGCGAGCGTTCCGGAATCGAGCCGAGCGAGCGCAGCAGCATCGACCCGAAGCGGGTGCGTGCGATCAGAGGAGAACGCGCCAACCCGAAACATTTCGAGGCTCGCAATAGCAAGCCCTTCCGAGCGCGCGAACGTGCGGCCACTCGTGTTGTCGCGATAGCGCCAGGCATCGCCTGCTCCCGCATCGAGCAGTACACTTATCGTGGCGAGGTCCATCGCCGTGCGTGCGCGTTCGCGCGCATCCGGCGCAGTGCTTAAGACGTCTTGCGAACGATCGATGCCATCGATGCAAAAATGTCGCCAGCGGCTGTGCAACGGAACTTTGAGATCCGGATAATTCTCTCGCGTCACCTCGATGACGAGCGCGCCCGCGCGCTCAAGCCCTGCTGGATCGAGCGCAAAGTGTGGCGATCGATTTTCCGCGACCCACTGCTGCACCATCGCGCAGCGCTCGCGCACCGCCTGCGCCCGCAGGAGCTTGGCAATGGGGGAACAAGTGCTAGCGTGCAGCGCCGAGTTATTTGATTGCGTCATAGACCTTTGTGCCCCGGATTTCGCTTCCACTCAATCCGGGCTACACAGGTCGGACGGCTTCGCGTGCATAACAAATGATCAGGCATTCAATAGCGCTCCTGATGCTCGTGTTCGCTCTGCTTGCCAGCGAGACTGCGCACGCGCAGAGCTGGCCGCAGCGGCCGGTGAAGTTCGTGCTGCCGCTCGGTCCCGGCTCGGGCACCGATATTGGCGCGCGGCTTATCTCGGACCGGCTTGCCGCGCGCTGGGGACAGCCCGTGGTCATCGAAAACCGGCCCGGAGGAGACGGCATGGTCGCGATCAGCGCGTTCGTGGGCGCGCGCGATGATCACGTGCTCCTGTTCTCGCCCAGCTCCTCGTTCACCGCTCATCCCTACCTGCACGAGAACCTGCCCTATAAACCTTCAGACCTCGCGCCGATCGCGCGCTTCTCGAACACCATCATCTCGATTGCGGTCCCGCGTTCGCTGCGGCTGGATACTCTCGCGCAGCTCTTCGAGCTCGCGCGCGCGCAGCCCGGCAAGCTCAACTGGGCGGGCACGACCGGCGCCACCGATTTCATTTTCGCGGGGCTCGCGAAGCGTGCCGGCGCCGAGATGACGAAAGTTCCCTATCGCAATCCGGTCGAGGCGGCCAACGATCTGGGCGAAGGCCGCGTGCAGGCCTATGCATCGGCGCTTGCCATCGTGCGGCCGCAGCTCGAGGCGGGCAAGATCAGGCTACTCGCGGTCTACAACAGCGTGCGCGCTCCGACTGCGCCGGATATCCCAACTGTCGCGGAGGCCGGCTTTCCGGAGATGACGATGGACGGGCTCGTCGGCCTGTTCGGGCCGCCGGAGATGCCGCTCGATCTGCGCGAGCGCATTGCGGGCGACGTGCAAGCGGTATCGGACGCGAGCGTGGCGGAACGCTTGCTGACAACAGGACAAATCCTCAACACCGGCGGACCGGCCGAGTTCGACGCGGCCGTCGAGGAGCAGCGCGCCAAGATCGCGGCTATTGCGAAGGAGCTCGCCATCAAGCCCGGGCAGTAGAACACTTTTGTGCCCTTCACCCCAACGCTATCCCCGGCGGGGAGAAGGAGCTTGGTGGAGTTTTCGGAAGTTGAGTAATTCCCGCGCCGGCATTCCCTCGATTGCGGATCGCACGCGCCCTGTGCAGGCCGGCGCGCCCGTAGTCGCGGCGCATTTCACAGGAAAATCGCCGGTCTTCGTGCTCGGAGAGGAAGCGTTGCTCTGGATCGAAGCAGACGGCGAACCGCGCAGAACCGCAATCCATGCGGGCGCGATCCTCGCTTCAGCCGCAACCGCCGACGCCATCGTCACGGCCGGCGACGACGGCAAGGTCGTGGCCACGCGCACGAGCGGTGAAAGCGCAATCGTTGCGCAGGACGACCGCGGCCGCTGGATCGACTGCCTCGCGGCCGGCCCGAATGGCGCGCTCGCCTGGTCGGCGGGCAAGCAGGCGTTCGCGCGCGCGCGGGACGGCGCGGTGCGGACGATGGACGCGCCGTCCACGGTCGGCGGGCTTGCCTTCGCGCCGAAAGGATTTCGTCTCGGCATCGCTCATTACAACAGCTTGACGCTCTGGTTTCCCAACCTCGATGCAAAGCCGCAGACGCTCGAGTGGAAGGGCTCGCACCTCGGCGTGACCTTCAGTCCCGATGGACGCTTCGCGGTCAGCCTGACGCAGGAACCCGGCCTGCACGGCTGGCGCCTCTCCGATGGCCAGAACTTGCGCATGTCGGGCTATGAGGCACGCGTGCGCTCCGTATCGTGGAGCGCGGGCGGCAAATGGCTTGCGACCTCCGGGGCCACCCAGCTCGTGCTCTGGCCGTTTGCGGCAAAGGACGGCCCGATGGGCAAGGCGCCGCGCCTGCTTCCACCGAGCAAGCACCGCGTCGAGGTGGTCGCGTGTCATCCGAAGCTGGACATGGTCGCCACCGGTTATGAGGACGGGGTCGTGCTGCTCGTGCGCATCGAGGACGGCGCAGTGATTTCAGCAAAAACGCCCGGCGGGGCGCCCGTTACGGCACTTGCCTGGAGCGCCAGCGGCGACACGCTCTTGTTCGGTACCGAAAAAGGCGAAGCGGGGATTATCAAGCTCCCGTAGGCTGGATTGAGCGGCAGCGAGATCCGGGAACTTCCCGGATGTCTCGGCTTCTGGGCTACGGCACCGCCAATGAGGCGAGGTCAAATCACGTATTGGCGAAGCGGCGGATAGCCGTTGAAGCCCACGGACGAATAGGTTGTGGTGTAGGCGCCCGTCGCCTCGATGAGCACCTTGTCGCCGATCGCGAGCGACACCGGCAACGGATACGGATTCTTCTCATACAGGACATCGACTGAATCGCAGGTCGGCCCCGCAATGACGCAGGGCGCCGTCTCATCGCGATCCCGCGCGGTGCGAATAGGGTAGCGGATCGACTCGTCGATGGTTTCGGCCAGGCCGTGAAACTTGCCGATATCGAGATATACCCAGCGCACCTCGTCCTCCGGCGACCGCTTGGCGATGAGCACGACTTCGGCCTCGATGACGCCCGCATTGCCGACCAGGCCGCGTCCAGGCTCGACGATCGTTTCGGGGATCGCATTGCCGAAATGCTTGCGCAGCGAGCGGAAGATCGCCTTGCCGTAGCTCTCAAGCTTGGGCGTCTTGCGCACGTACCGCGCGGGAAAGCCGCCGCCCAGATTGACCATGGCGAGCGTGATGCCGCGATCGGCGCAGGTGCGGAAGATGGCGGCGGTCGAGGCGAGAGCGCGATCCCATGCCTCGATGTTGTGCTGCTGCGAGCCGACATGGAAGGAAATTCCATGCGGCACGAGGCCTTGGCGGTGCGCGTATTCGAGGATGTCGGCGGCGTATTCGGGCTCGCAGCCGAACTTGCGCGAGAGCGGCCATTCGGACCCTGTACCGTCGCAGTGGATGCGGCAAACGACGCGCGCGCCGGGCGCGGCTGCCGCGACCTTGTCCACCTCCGCCTCGCAGTCGACAGCGAAGAGATTGATGCCGAGCCGGGCGACCGCCGAGATCTCGCTCACCTTCTTGATGGTATTGCCATAGGAAATACGGTCGGGCGTTGCGCCCGCGGCAAGCACCGCCTCAGTCTCGCTCACCGAAGCCACATCGAAGCTCGAGCCAAGCTCGGCCAGAAGCTTCAGAATCTCCGGCGCCGGATTGGCCTTTACCGCATAGAACACCTTCGTGTCCGGCAATGCTTTCGAGAACGTCAGATAGTTCTCGCGTACGACGTCGAGATCGACGACGAGACACGGGCCCTCACCCTGACGCTGCCTGAGAAATTCACGGATGCGTGCGGTCATCTCGACCCTGCTCCCTGTCCGGAACGGCGAAAGTATCGCCTGGTGAACCTCCTGGGATGCATTGACGCGCAATGCGTGCGAGCCAAGCATCGCCTCGAATGTTGCCTTGGTCCGGATGAGGGAGAATTCCCGTTCCGCACGCCCGGCAAGAAGGACAAGCCTCTTCGGTAATCCGGCTACTTCGCCGGTGGTCCCAAAAAAGCCCGTTCCGTCGTTGCTTTAAGCCGCGTCCCCCGTGGAGAGCGGGGTGCGCCGGTTCGCCTCCGGCTGGCGATCGCATGAGCAAGGAAGTGAGTTCACTTCCTTAGGCGGCTGTCCGGCCTCTTGTCCGGATGCCCACCGATCGCCACACGGCCACAGGCACGTGCGAAATTGGGCAAATCCCAGATAAGCGAATTTGTTGGTAGCTGCAAGAGATTCTCGGCGAATGCACCGAGATTTCCCGCTCGAAGTCTCAGGTGTGCGTGGTGAACGGCTCGACGCGCCGCGCATTGCGCATGAACGCAACCATGATGGCGATCCCGCAGAGAAACAAGAGGCCTTGCATGATGTGAACACCGTACGTACCGAGATCGAACAGGTTGCCGAGCGCCCAGCCCGCCGCGAAAGCGGCGCCGAAAACCTCAGCGCCGATGAGAATGGCCGCGCTGATCACCGTGAGCACATTCTGCCATACAATGCGGCGGCGCTCGCCGCCTTCACGCGGGTTCATCGCGAGCGCCCCAAATCACGCGGCATTGCGCGCAGCCTTCATGTCGAGGAGCGCCGCATTGACGAGCGCAGCGCGGATGCGCGCAACCTCGGCACCGCCCAGCTTCACGAGCGGCGGCCGCACCGTCGCGCGCGGCAGGCGTCCAAGCAGCACCAGCGCCTCCTTCATGCGATTGTGCATGTCCGCCCAGGGATCGGCATAAAATGCGCCTGCAAGCGGATAAAGGCGATCGTTCAGCCGCTGCGCCTCGCCGAGGTTCTTTGCCTGCACGGCTGCAAAGAGCTGCGCCTGCAGGTCCGGAACAACGCTGCCGCTGCCCGACAGGAGCCCCTTGCATCCTAGGACGAGCGAGCTCAACAGCCAGGCGCTGTGGGTAGAGAGCACGTTCACCGGGCGCGGCAGGCTCTGCAGCACGCGCACATGCATCTCGTGCTGCGGAACGTTCCCGCACCAGTCCTTGATGGCGCGGATCGTGGGAACCTCCTCGACCATGCGCAACAGGGTATCGCGCGAATAGCCCTGCCCGGTTGAGAGCGGATACTGGAAGGCGATTACGGGCAGATCGCTCGCATCCGCGATGCGCTTGAAATGGGCGACTGCCATTTCGGCGGATTGGCCGAGCGTGAACGGAGCAGGAGGAAACACGAGCAAGGCAGAGGCGCCGCGCTGGGTCGCCATCCGCGCAATGCGCGCCGCTTCAAGGCTTCCATCAGCCCAGATTCCGTTAACCAGAGGCAACCGGTCGCCGACCTCATCCTGGGCGATATCGAGCACGCGCTGCTGCTCGTCGAACGTGCAGGAGGCGACCTCGGTGGAGTGGGCATTCACCGTCAGGGCGGACAGACCCTTCGTCGCCCCAACCTGCCGAAGGTGCGCGCGAAAGCTTTTCTCATCGATCGAGAGATCGTCGTTGAACGGCAGCAGCACCGCCGGAATGACGCCCTGGGGGAGATAACCGGAATGGCGGGGCATGGATTCTCGTCCTCGGTTAGATGATTGGCGCGAACGGCGTGCGCGCGTCGAAGAAGAACATGGGGTGCAGATGGCGGTCTTGCCGCCGTTTACCATGGCCCGGACGCCTGTGTAAAAGCGCCCGCAATGCTGCCGAACCAAGCCACGCCGTCCGCCGCGGCCAAAAATCCGCTATTGCAGGAGTGGAGCGATCCCTTCGGAGTGCCGCCGTTTGCGGCCATCAGGCCCGAGCACTTCCTGCCAGCCTTTGCGCATGCATTCGCCGAGCACAAGCAAGAAGTCGAGGCTATTGCGAAAAACCGGGCAGAGCCGGACTTCGACAACACCATCGCCGTGCTCGAGCGCGCTGGCCGTACGCTGAGCCGTATCCATGATGTGTTTCATCTCCTCGCGGCCGCACACAGCAATCACGACCTCCTTAAAATCGAGCGCGAGCTTCCCCCGCTCGAGGCAGCGCACTGGAACGCGATTCTTATGGATGCGGCGCTGTTTCGCCGAATCGAAGGCGCGCATGAGCGTCTTGCCGATCTGGATTTGACGGCCGAGAAGGCACGCGTGCTCGCCCGGTATCATCTCAAGTTCACGCGCGCCGGCGCCGCGCTGGATGCAGTGCGCAAGGCACGCCTCGCCGAGATCAACGAGCGGCTCGCCGCCCTGGGCACGGAATTCGGCCAGCATGTGCTCGCTGACGAGCAGGATCATGCAATCGTGCTCGAGCACGAGCAGGATCTCGACGGCCTTCCAGCGTTCGTAAGGACCGCGGCGCGTGCAGCAGCCGAAGAGCGCGGCATTGCCGGCAAGCACGCGATAACGCTCTCGCGGTCGAGTGTGGTGCCGTTTTTGGAATTTTCTGCCCGGCGCGACCTGCGCGAGAAAGTGTTCAAAGAATGGATCGCACGTGGGGACGGCGGCGGCACAAACGACAACAAGACGATCATTGCGCAGATGCTGGCGCTGCGGACCGAACGGGCGCAGCTCCTCGGCTACCGGAGTTTCGCCGAATACCGTCTGGCCGACAGCATGGCGAAGACGCCGCATGCCGTGCGAGCGTTGCTGGACACGGTCTGGACGCGGGCGCGCAACCGCGCGCTCGCAGACCGGGACGCGTTGCAGGCTCTCGTGCAGGAGGAAGGCGGAAACTTCAAACTGGAGGCATGGGACTGGCGCTATTACGCCGAGAAGTTGCGCAAACGGCGCTGCGACATCGATGCGGCATCGATCAAGCCGTATCTGCAGCTCGAGCGCATGATCGAGGCCGCGTTCTATACCGCACAGCGACTGTTCGGGCTTTCATTCGAGCCTGTTGCTAATGTGCCCGCCTGGCATCCGGACGTGCGCGTCTGGGAGGTGCGCGATGGGCACGGCCGCCATCGCGGAGTTTTCTTCGCCGATTATTTTGCGCGCGATTCAAAACACAGCGGCGCGTGGATGACGTCGCTGCGCGATCAGGAAAAGCTCGACGGCGACATTCGCCCGCTGGTCGTCAATGTGATGAATTTCGCGAAAGCGGGCGACAGCGAGCCGGTTTTGCTCTCTTTGGACGACGCAAAAACGCTTTTTCACGAATTCGGACATGCACTGCACGCGCTTCTCTCGGACGTGACCTATCCGGGATTCTCGGGAACGAACGTGCTGCTGGACTGGGTGGAGCTGCCGTCGCAGCTTTTCGAGCATTGGGTCGAGCGGCCGGAGGTGCTCGGGCGATTTGCGGTTCACTACCGCACGCACGAGCCGATGCCGGAAGAGCTCGTGCACAAGCTCGTTGCCGCACGCACGTTCAATCAGGGCTGGACGACGGTCGAATATGTCGCGTCCGCGCTGCTCGACCTGGACCTGCATCTCGCGCAATCGCCCGACGATTTCCACCCCGGCAAATTCGACGTCACGAGCTTCGAGCAAAGCGCCCTCGCGCGCATCGGAATGCCGTCCGAAATCGTGATGCGGCACCGACTACCTCAGTTTCAGCACGTCTTCTCCGGCCCCGGCTACGCCTCCGGGTATTACAGCTACATGTGGTCGGAGGTGCTCGACGCGGATGCCTTCACGGCATTCGAGGAAAGCGGCGACATTTTCGATGCGGCCACTGCGCGCAAGCTTCATGATCATGTCTATGCCGCTGGCGGAGCCCGCGACCCGGCCGAGCTTTACGCCGCGTTCAGGGGGCGTTTACCGACATCCGATGGGCTGCTTCGTGGCAGGGGCCTACTCGACCCAATCACAGCGGAGTGATGTTCGTTGAGTATTGAGCTTCGAACGGCACTATAGCCCCGCAGAACAACGGAGGATTCGATGTCCAATTCCAGTCCCTCGCGGCGCGCCATCCTGGGTGCGGCGGCGACGGCAACCATGGTGGCAAGCGCCACCGATGCGCGGGCCGACGGTCAGCCTCCATTCGGGCCCACGCCGCCGGTGCTCGCCGGGAAGGAGCTCCCGTCCTTTCGATTTGCACTCGGCGCCGTGACCCCGAAGCGGTGGGATGGTGGCTGGGCCAAGGAGGCGACCGTCGCGCAGTTTCCCGTCTCCGAAAAGCTCGCCGGCGTGCTCATGTCGCTTGCGCCCGGCGCACTGCGCGAGTTGCACTGGCATGCGAACGCGGCCGAATGGGCCTATGTGATCAAAGGCCAGTGCCGGGTGACGACCATCGATCCTGAAGGCCGCTCGCAGGTTGTCGATTTCGGCGTGGGGGACGTCTGGTATTTTCCGCGCGGGTTCGGCCATTCCATCCAGGGCATAGGGCGGGAAGAGTGTCTGTTTCTGCTCGTCTTCGATAACGGCTATTTCTCCGAATTCGGCACGTTCAGCATCAGCGACTGGATTGGCCACACGCCCGCGGATGTGCTGGCGAAGAATTTCGGCGTGCCCGCCGAAACGTTCGCGAATTTCCCGAAAAGCGAAGTGTACATTGCGCAGGGTCCCGTGCCGCCGCCGCTGGCGCCCGATCCGGCCCCCGGCACGCTCAATTCAGGACCGCTCACGCATCGTTATCGTCTGCTTGCGCAACACCCGGAGGTGTTCCCTGAGGGCACGCTGCGGCTCGTATCGGAGCGCCAGTTTCCGATCTCGACGACCATGACGGGCGCACTCATGCGCATAAAGCCGGGCGGCTTGCGCGAGATGCATTGGCACCCGAATGCGGACGAATGGCAGTACTATCTTTCCGGCCGCGCCCGCATGGGCGTGTTCGGCTCGCATGGGCGCGTGCGCAACGAGGAATTTGCAGCGGGCGACGTGGGCTATGTGCCGCAGGGTTATGGGCACTTCATCGAGAACGCGGGCAGCGAGGACCTCGAGCTTCTCGTCGTGCTGAACGACGGCGATTATCAGTCCATCTCGATCAGCGCCTGGGTGGGCTCGAACCCGCATCTGCTGCTCGCCACCAACTTCCGCGTGCCCGAGAGCACATTCGACAAATTCCCGCGCAAAGAGCGGTTCATGCCGTAGGGTGCGCAAAATCGCGCAACCGAAGGCCGGCAGCTCCGCACGCGATTTTGCGCACGCAGTTCATCGCGCGTCGATTCCTCCGAATCGCCTCGGGCTCCACTTGAGCCCATTTGCGCGGCTGATGGGGATCCCAGAGGCTGACCGCGTGCGCAAAATCGCCATTACAAATTTGAGTTTGCGCTGCGCAGGGCGATTTTGCACACCCTACAGGAGCTGCGTCGGCGCGAAGAATGAAAGGGATGATTTGCGTTGAGCATTGATCTGCACACGGCGGGAAAGCGCCGCGGTGTCGTGTGCGCGCCGCACTACGCCGCCGCCGAAGCGGGCCGCATGGTGATGAGCGATGGCGGCAATGCCATCGAGGCGATGATCGCCATGGCGGCGACAATCGCCGTCGTCTATCCGCACATGAGCCATGTCGGCGGCGACGCTTTCTGGTTGTGGCGCGAGGCGACCGGACGCGTACGCGCGATTATGGCGGCGGGGCGTGCCGGCGCGGGCGCGACCCGCGAGCTCTATCGTGAGCACGATACAATCCCAACGCGTGGCCCGCTTGCCGCCCTCACGGTGCCCGGTGCTGTTGCGGGCTGGATGCTTGCGCTTGAGGCCGCCCGCGCGCGGTCGGGCCGACAGCCACTGGCCGATCTGCTGGCCCCTGCCGTCACATACGCAGGTCAGGGGTACGCCGTAACAAAAAGTCAGGCGCGGCACACGGCAGAGAAGCTTGGTGAACTGCAGGATGTGCCCGGCTTCGCTGAGACATTCCTGGCGGAGCGCAAGCCGCCGTCGGCAGGCGATGTGCTCAAGCAGCCAATGCTCGCGGCAACTCTCGAGCAGCTCGGCCATGCCGGGCTCGATGATTTTTACCGCGGCGATGTCGGCCGCGAGATCGCGGCCGATCTCGACCGCGTCGGCAGTCCGTTAACGCGTGCCGATCTAGAGGGGTGTCGGGCGGAGCTTGTTGAGCCACTCTCGCTGAGGCTGCATTACGCAGCGCTCTTCAACACCCCTCCGCCGACCCAAGGGCTCGCGTCTCTCGTCATCCTCGGCCTTTTTGAACGGCTCGACGTGAAAGCCGGCGAAAGCTTTGACCATATCCATGGGCTCGTCGAGACGACCAAGCGGGCGCTGCGTTTGCGCGATCGCGTGATTGCAGATCCCGACCGTGTGCCACATGGCGTCGATCGCTATCTCGACCCTCGATTTCTTGATGCCGAGGTGCGTCACATCGATCGGCGAAAAGCGGCTTCCTGGCCGCAGACCTCGAGCTTCGGCGATACGATCTGGATGGGCGCTGCCGATGCTACCGGGCTCTGCGTTTCGTATATCCAGTCACTCTATTGGGAGTTCGGATCGGGTGTTGTGCTGCCGGGCACAGGCGTTTTGATGCAAAATC
>DATCJI010000368.1:0-7004 GCA_036562835.1 Xanthobacteraceae bacterium
TACCGAGCAGCCAGCTGCCGGTTTGCGAATATACGTCACGGTCTGAAAAGCTGCTCATGTCAGCTGCTCCTTGGCTACCTTGATGTCCTGTGAAATCTGTTTGGCGGTTCGGGTCGGGAGAAGCTCGCCCTCGGCGGCCGCCCGGCCTTGGAAGAACGCCGCGGCGGCGGCTGCGATGAGCACGCCGGCGACGATTAGGCACGACCAATGCAGCGCAAGGCCGAAGCTGGCAATGCCGAAGACTGCCGCTTCGATCAGCAGCAGGAGGGCAATCATCCCCAGCACACCGGCAACGACCATCCACACGCTAGCGCGCAACCGCGAGACGAGTTTCTCAGTGATCTCCGTCTTGGCGAGTTGTAATTCCTTCTGCAGCAGATCGGCGAGATCGGCGAACAGATCGGTCAGCGCCTGCACGAGGCCGGAATCTCGCAGCCGTTCATGTGCCATGGAACTGGCCCATCCTGTACTCGGAACGCCGATTCATCGAGTCGAAACGGTCGTTCATCGGGTCGTGCTCCACGGCGCTTTTTGGTGGGCTGCTCTTGAGCACGCGGAAGGCAAGAAAACCGGCCAGCGAGGCGAGGCCGAACATAAGCGCGGGCTGCTTGCGGGTGAAATCCGACGCCGTCCTGATGAGGTCCTCGACGGTCTGGTCGCGCAGACCCTGCGAGAACTCTTCGGCGCGTTCGGCGGCGTTGCGCACGAGACCGGCAAGCTGCGGCGCGTTTTGGTCGAGGCTATCGGCGGCGGCGCGGGCCGAGTCCGCGACGTGGTCGACCATGTCGGCCCCGGCCGTGACCTGAATGTTGAGCAAACCCTTCGCTTGTTTGGTGGCGTCGGACACAAGCGAAGACGCCGCTTGCTTCGCTTGGTCGCCGGCCTGGCGCGCGGCGTCAGAAATTTTGGACGCCGCATCCCCGGCTTTAGCGCGCAAATCTTGCGAGGGGGTTGGGGTATTAGAGGGGGCCGAGGATGATCCGGAGCTGCCCGGACGCGGATGTTGGCTGTTCATTGGTTCGTCTCCACTACTTGGCCCAACAGTTGCCGACGGAGTTTGTTCCTGAGGTGCGACGCCGCGCCTTCTCTTCGCCGAGTCGGATGAACGACCAACCGTGGGCCGCGCCTATTCCACGGCGGCGAAGCGGCTAATGGGCTGCAGCGCGGAACTGACGCGGGAATGGTGCATTAATGTATTGGACGCTCCGCTGGAAATATTCGCCAAAGAATGCCCCCTGAGCGTCTGCGGACCCCGCCGGAGCTGCCACGCCCGGCGGGGTCTCGCCTTCTGCGACGCTCGCGCCCCCGGTTGCGCTAATCCACGCCGTCACCTCGTCAAGCCCAGCCAGGAACTCCGCGCATTCGCGGCCGTTGTCTTCGGGCAGGTTTTGCAGGAGCGCGACGCATGTCGCGGTCGGGGCCCAACCGCTGATCTTGATTCACAGGGCAGCGGGCGCACATGTACTGGAAGCACCTGTGCTACTGGAAGCACCTGTGCGGCAAGCTCACATGCAACTTGTGCAAAGCCCCTCTGGCCGATGCAAGATGGAGCAAGCTGAACTCTTCGCGACAGCGCCAAAATTGCCTCCGGGCTTGCGCTACCTGTCTGAGCTCATGTCACCGGCAGAGGAGCGTCGCCTAGTCGATCATCTGCAGGAGCTGGAGTTCAAGCCCTTCGAGTTTCACGGATTCCTCGGAAAGCGTCGCATCGTATCATTTGGCTGGCGCTACGATTTCAGCGGCGGAGGTCTGCAAAAGGCGGACGACATTCCGCGCTTCCTCGAGCCGGTACGCAGACGAGCGGCGGCCTTCGCGATGTTGAAGCCCGGCGACCTGCAACACGTGCTCGTCACGGAATATCAACCAGGCGCAGCGATCGGCTGGCACAAGGACCGCTCGATCTTCGGCGACGTCATCGGCATTTCGCTGGTGTCGTCCTGCACCTTTCGCTTGCGCAGGAAAGCGGGTGCCGGCTGGCAGCGCGCGTCTATCACGTTGGAGCCGAGATCGACCTACCTCCTTCGAGGTGAGACGCGGCTGGAGTGGGAGCATAGCATTCCGGCGGTGACGGAGCTTCGCTACTCCATCACCTTCCGAAATTTTCGAGATCCATGACGTGAGCTGCGAACCAGCCCGACCATGACGCCTCTTGATGCAATGCAGATTGCCAAACTTCTTGCCGAGTATGGCCGACGCACGGCGCTGGCGGGCGGCAATCCCTACCGATCAAAAGCTTATTTGCGCGCCGCCGACAGCCTGGCGGCGATCGCCGAACCGCTCGAGCGCATCATAGCGCAAGACAGATTGCGGGAAATTCCCGGCATCGGCGCGGCCATTGCCGACATCGTTACCAAACTGCACCGGACCGGGACGCATCCGTCGCTGGAAAGGATGCGGAAAGAGATTCCTGAAGGCGTACTGGAAATGCTTGCGGTTCCTGGCTTGCGTCCCGAGAAGGTGCTCAAGCTTCACCAAAAACTCGGCATCGCCAGCTTGGCCGAACTGGAAAGAGCCGTGCGGCAGGATCGCATCAAAAACGCAAAGGGGCTGGGTCCCGCGCTCCAGCGCAAAATCGCGCAAGGCCTGGAGATCAAAAAGTCCTCGGGTGGCGCCCGACACATGCACCGGGCGGCCGAACTGATCGCCTCAGCAGAAAAGCATTTGCGACGCGCCCTCCCCGATCTCAAGCGTATTGTCCCGGCGGGAGATTTTCGCCGCGGCAACGAGCTTGTATTCGATCTCTCGCTAGTGGCCGAAGACGAGGAGCTTCAAAACGGTCCGGAGCGGATAAACACAAGCGAGCTCTCGGTCTATCTCACCGATCCCGAACGGTTCGGCGTCAGCCTGTTACTGGCAACTGGCTCGCAGGCGCACCTGCGCCAACTGCGCGCGGCTGCCCAGCGTCGAGGACTCAGGCTTGACGAGCGGGGGCTGTGCCGCGGCGAGGAGACCATCGCGGCGCGGACCGAGGCCGAAATCTACCTCGCGCTGGGCCTGCAATACATCGAACCGGAATTGCGCGAGGGGCGCGGCGAGATCGCGTTGGCGCGGCGGGGTCGCATTCCCCGCTTAGTGGAGCTTGCCGATATCCGCGGCATTCTCCACGCCCACACCGATCGATCGGATGGCGGCAATTCGCTCGAAGCGATGGCCGAGGCCGCCCGCCAGCGCGGCTACGAGTATTTCGGCGTGGCCGATCACTCGCAATCCGCCCGCTATGCTCGGGGTCTAAGTGTAGAGCAGGTCGAGCAGCAGCACGCCGAAATCGATCGGCTCAATGCGCGCTTCGACGGCCGCTTTCGCATCTTCAAAGGCATCGAGTCCGACATTCTCCCCGACGGGTCGCTCGATTATCCCGACGATGTCTTGCGACGATTCGATTTCATTGTCGCCAGCATCCATGGACCGTTCAGGATGGATCGCGAGCAGCAGACGCAGCGTCTCTTGCGCGCTGCCGCCAATCCGTTCGTCACCATTCTCGGTCACATGACCGGCCGTCTGCTCTTGCGCCGACCAGGCTATGACGTGGACGTCGAGAAAGTCTTGAAGGGGTGCGCGGATCACGGCGTCGTCGTCGAGATCAACGCAAATCCGTGGCGGCTCGACCTTGACTGGCGCTGGCACCAGCGCGCCCTGGAACTCGGCTGCACCTTCAGCATCAATTCCGACGCCCATTCCATCGCGGAGCTCGACCTGATGCGGTGGGGGCTGGCGATGGCGCGCAAGGGCGGCATCGACGCGGATCGCGCCTTGAATGCGCTAGACCTCCGAGATTTTGCGCAATGGCTCGAGAAGCGGCGGATGCGGCCTGCGGTCCGAGGAGCCGGGCGTTGCGCGAGATATGGCCATCGTGCGGCCCGGGCCGGCACGCATAAAATCTTTCTCGCCCGGCCCAAACGGCAAAACCGCGGAAGGCATCGCGTCCACTCAGTATGCTTCTCTATTTGTCGCGTTCCTTGCGCACCAGGCGCCGCAGGAGCGCAAAATCTTTCTCGTCGCCGTAAGGCGTGAGGTCTAGCGAGGCCGGGACCTTCAGCAGTTTCTCTTCCTCGATAGGTTTCTCGTGCCGCTTCATAAAACCTTGATAGACCCACCACGGTATGCCTGCAGCCTTGACCGCGTCTCTTTCAGCGCGGACTGCGATCTGGTGCGCATGCAGGTAATGCAAGCGCAACTTGTCGAGCAGCGCTTTTTCGACGATTTCATGCGTCAGCAGGAACGGCTCGACCCTAACAGTTTTCAGAAGCCAACGGAAGGTACGCGGCAGATGTCGGTCGATGAACACGGTATGCCCGTCCACACTGTAGCCGGCTATGTAGGGGATGTCGTACGCGCGATTGACAACTCGAACGCGGCGGCGAATCGCCTTCACCGCGTCCAGCAGAACGTCGTCTGCAATGTCCTCGGATTTGTGGCGCGCTTCCGCTTGCAGGTTCATCGCCACGCCGGCCACCCTCGCGACCTTCGCTTGGGTCTTTTCCAGCGCTCCGCTTCTGCATTGATCCGGGGAAAACGTCGCGCCGATCAGCTTTGTTCCGTCGGCTCTATTGCCGGGGCCCGGCACAGCGCCTCGATCGATCAACCTGCCGGGAGCCATCGCCGCATCATCCACCTGCAGCAGAGCATCAACAAATTGTTGTCGAAGCGCGCCGATAAATCGAACAGCAAGTTGATGCAGGCGGTCCTGCTCGATGCCATGGTCACGGCGTGCCCGCGCCGTCGAACCATGCCACGCCTAAGAACGGAACGGAACGAAGCGAGGCGAAGCGCGTTGGCTAGCCCGGAGGAGTCGGGTTCGAGGCGAAATCATTGAATTTCCGCGTTCGTTGCATCTCGAATTTTCACGTGGCGGTGCCATGACTGAGTGTCTTCGCGCATATATAGTCCCGCTTACACAATACGATCCCAATGGGAGGCAAGCATGAGCATTCTTTGGACCATTCTAATCGGCTTTGTGGCGGGAATTCTTGCAAAGCTCATTCATCCCGGGCCGAACGAGCCCGCGGGCTTCATCTTGACCACGCTGCTGGGAATCGCGGGCGCCTTCGTCGCGACCTATCTCGGGCAGGCCGTCGGCTGGTACCGGCCGGACGAAGCCGCCGGCCTGATTGGAGCAACGGTCGGCGCGCTGATCGTCTTATTTGTGTGGGGCATGTTCGCTCGACGCACGCCTGCTTGAAATAGCCGGCGGCGACAGCGCAAAGCGTCAATACATCGGTTGATAGCCGCCGAAGAACGGCTGCTGCGCGTAATGCGTCGTCTCGGGTGGAGGGGCTTGACGCACCGGGCGTGTCCGGCGCTGGGCTTGGGCGGTTTTCGGTTTCTTCGCGTCAGGCTTTGCCTCAGGCTTTGCCTCGGGCGCATGGCGAGTGGCCGCGCCAGTGGTTTCCGGCTCCGGCTCGGACTTGACCTCGCGCTTGATGGCCGCGCGGTTGACGACCATGCGCTTGGCGGCTTCGCGCTCGGAGCGCAGCCATTCCACATAACTGATGGTAGGCGCCGAGGGTTTGAGGGCGGCAATGCCGGGGTTGGGTAGGCGCGTCGGCAGCATCAAATAGTACAGGACCAACGCAAAGAGTCCGCCGACCGCACAATACACACAGAGATGGATGACGAGCGCCGACGCCACGCCATGGGAGTCTCGTTGCATAACTCGTGGCATGCACGGCCAACCGCGCCGCAGCACGTTCGTTCCGCCCCAGCAGCGCAATTTTCGAATTAAGTATCGCGCTCGATCGCTTGTTAGTTTTGTTGCCGCGCTTCGCCGCGCGATCGCGGCGCGCATGCCCGAAACAAAAACCCCGCCGGGGGAGCACCGCGGCGGGGTAATTGCGGCCCGGACGCGGAAGGGAGGGTCCACCTTCTCCCGGGGCCAACTTAGATCATCCTCTCACCAAAGCGGCCGCCGGTCGGTTCGATTCGCGACTCTGGAACCTGGAATCTTCGGCCTTGCTTAACGTCCGGTACCCCGCCACGCGGGCGAGATGGCTCTGCAAGCTGCGCCCGCTTTCCCTGTCGCGCAGCCACCCGCAGCATCCCGCCGCGGTCAGCGCCGGCGGGGATACGGCCCGAACGAGATGCGAGAATTTTGCGGGATCCCCAAGGCGTGGTTCAGGTGCGGCTCGTCCAGCACGTCCCAGAGCCGGCTGATGATCTCGCGGTCAGTCTGCGATTGGTCCCGTACCACGATTTCGACTGCCCGCAGCACAAAGGCGAGAAACGTGTCGCTGCTTTGCAGCAATGCCGCATGGACGCCGGTTGAACGCATGAGGTCGCGCAGCCGCACCACCGTCGCCTCGTCGTCGACATAGTGCATCGGTGGCGCGTTCTGCCAGAGGAAATCTTGCGCCGCCCGGATCGCAGCTTCGATGACGCGGTTTGGGGTCATGGCGGAAAAACGCACGCCGGACGGCAGCGTTCCAATGGCGCCGGGTTTGACGAGCGGGGAGGCCTACCCGCGCGTCGGGGGACCAGAGCGCCCGCGGGAGCGCAGCCGAGCGGCCTAGTCTTCGACGCGCTCAACCTCGAGGTTGAGGCACTCGCCGATCTCACAGCGATAACCGGCCCCGGCAGCGAGCAGTTCGCGCGCCTCTTCGACCGACTGCGCTTCGACGCACCATTGCTCGATGCGCGTGACCTGCACGATGGCGTGGTAAGTCTTGAAAACGGGCTTAAATTTTAGAGCGGCAACAGCCATGGCTTGCTCCGAACCGAATCACCTGCGCAGCCGAGTCTAACGTGCCTGACGCGCGAGAACAAATCGGCAACACAAATCTGGCCCGCGACAACGGCCCTCCATTCCACGGCCGGAACAAGCTAGCGTGAGCTACAGTTGAGACAGTGTTGTTCATCGAACAGGAGCAGCCCGTGGCCCCGCGCGCGTACTGGAAAGGCTACCTGAAACTCTCGCTCGTCTCGTGTCCGGTGGCGCTGTTTCCCGCCAGCAGCGAGCGGGAGAAGATCCGCTTCCACCAGATCAACAAGGCGACCGGCAACCGTATCAA
>DATCJI010000395.1:0-3648 GCA_036562835.1 Xanthobacteraceae bacterium
CCGCAGCGCGAGCCAGCTCTGCGGCACAACCTGGTGCGAGCGCCGCGCGCTCACCCGACCACGTCTTGCAGGGAGGGCAGCGCGCGAATGAGCGGCTCTGCGCTGTCCGCGATGAGCCGTCCCGCGGCATCGGTAACGCCCAGGGCGGCGAGCCAGGCCTCGAACTCCGGTGCAGGCCGCAAGCCGAGAAGCCGCCGCACGTAGGCAGCGTCGTGAAAAGAGGTGCTCTGATAATTCAGCATCACATCGTCCGCACCCGGCACCCCCATGACGAACGTGCACCCGGCGAGCGCGAGCAAGGTGAGCAGCCCGTCCATGTCGTCCTGGTCGGCTTCGGCGTGGTTCGTGTAACAGACGTCGCACCCCATGGGCAGTCCGAGCAGCTTGCCGCAGAAATGATCTTCCAGCCCGGCGCGCGTGATCTGCTTCCCGTCAAATAGATATTCCGGCCCAATGAAACCCACGACCGAATTCACCAGCAGCGGCTTGAAATGTCGCGCAAGGCCGTAGCAGCGCGCCTCGAGCGTCTGCTGGTCCACGCCCTCGTGCCCTCCGGATGAGAGCTCGCTCCCTTGGCCAGTCTCGAAATACATCACGTTATTGCCCACCGTGCCGCGCTTGAGCGCCTGCGCGGCTGCATGCGCCTCCTCGAGCATGGCGATCGAGATTCCAAACGCGCGGTTGCCGGCTTCGCTGCCGGCAATGGACTGAAACACCAGATCAACAGGCGCGGCTTGCTTCATCGCCGCCATTGTGGTGGTCACATGCGAAAGCACGCAGGCCTGAATGGGCGCATCGAGCCGCCTGCGCATCTCGTCGAGCATGCAAAGAAGGCTGTTTGCGGTCTCCACGGTATCGGCCACCGGGTTGATGCCGATGACCGCATCGCCGACACCATACATGAGCCCGTCCACGATGCTGGCTGCAATTCCGGCGAGATCATCAGTGGGATGGTTGGGCTGCAGACGTGTCGAAAAACGACCCGCGAGCCCGATCGTATTGCGAAAAGCCGTGACGGTCCTGCACTTTTTTGCAACCGCAATGAGATCCTGCAGCCGCATGATCTTGCTCACGCCGGCGGCTATTTCCGGCGTGAGGCCGGGAGCAAGCCGCGCGAGCGTTTGCTCATCGGTTTCCTCGCGCAGCAGGCAATCGCGAAAATCGCCGACGGTCATGCTGCGAACGGGCGCAAAAGCGGCTTGATCGTGAGTGTCTACGGTCAGCCGCGTGACCTCGTCACGCTCATAGGGGATTACTGCATCGCTGAGGAAATCGCGCAGCGGCAGATCGGCAAGCGCCATTTGCGCGGCAACGCGCTCGGCGCTGCTCGCGGCCGCAATGCCGGCGAGCTGGTCGCCGGAACGTGCCGGCGAGGCTTTGGCGAGCAAATCCTTGAGATCGGGAAATCGGTAGGTAGTCCCGCCTAGGGTGTGCGTGAAGCCCATATCGGCCTCTCAGATAGCCGTGTTCATGCCTGCGGCTGCATACTGCCATCTGCTCCGCGCATCGCCCAGCCGGTCATTCTGCGTTCGACCAGCGCGGTTATAAGATACATTCCGATTCCCATTACGCTGGTCACCAGGAGGCCGGCGAAAGCGAGCGGGACCTCGAACCGGGACGAGGCGACCAGCATGAAGTTGCCGATGCCTTTGTTTGCGGCCACAGTTTCTGCGACGATCGTGCCGACAAATGCGAAGGTGATGGCCATCTTGAGCGATGCAAAGAAATAGGGCATCGAGCGCGGCAGCCCGACTTTCCTGATCACCTGCCAACGGCTCGCGCCCAGGGCACGCAGCACGTCCTGCAATTCAGGCTCGACGGTCGCGATGCCCACCGCCACGTTCACGAGGATGGGGAAGAACGCGATCAGAAACGCGGTGATCACCGCCGGCACCGTCCCGACGCCAAACCAGATGACCAGAATCGGAACCACCGCGACCTTCGGGATGGAATTGAAGCCGATCAGCGCCGGATAAACGCTGTCATAGACGAGTGTGGACGATCCAACTGCAATTCCGCCGAGCAAGCCAATGATCACGGCAATGAAGAATCCGATGACGGTCGTGAACAATGTCTGCCAGGCATTGTCGAGGATGGGGATACGCCATTGCCAGCCAGAGACGAAGATCGCGGACGGTGCGGGCAGAACGAACGGCTCGATCTCGAACAGCCGGACGAAAACCTCCCAGAGCGCGAACAGCCCGATAATGACGACCCACGGCAGGACGACGCGCAGCGTCTTTCTGCGTAGCCAGAGCGGCCTGCGGGACGGTGTCGGAACATCCTGGGTGATGCTGGTCACCACGGGACCTCTCAGCTCAAAGCCACGCGGGCCGCGCTGATGCGCTCGCGCAGCGTGTGCACCAGATCGACCGAGTAGGACGCATAGGTCATTTCCAGATTGCGCGGTCTGGGCAGATCAACCATTGCCTCGGCGACGATGCGGCCCGGACGCGCGCTCATGACCAGCACGCGGTCTGCGAGGAATACCGCCTCGCGCAGATCATGCGTAACGAGAATGACCGTAGGTCTCCGGGCGAGCCAGAGATCCTGCAATGCGAGCCACAGCTCCTCGCGGGTGAACATGTCAAGCGAGGCGAACGGCTCATCCAGCATGAGGAGCAGCGGATCGTGGATAAGCGCCCGACAGAGGGAGGCGCGCTGCTGCATGCCACCCGAAAGCTGCCAGGGAAAATGCTCCTCGAAGCCGGACAGGCCCACCAGGGCGAGGAGCTCGCGCGCTTTGCTCTCATAAGCCGCGCGCTCGCGCCGCAGCTTAGCGCTGTGCGGTTGCACGATTTCGAGCGGCAACATCACGTTGGCGAGGGCGCTGCGCCAGGGCAGAAGCGTGGGGTTCTGAAAAGCCATGCCGGCAATGCTCAGCGGTGCGTTCACGCGCCGGCCGTCGACGATTACGGTGCCCTGACTCGGCTGCCATAGCCCGGTCACCACCTTCATGAGCGTCGACTTGCCGCATCCGGAGGGGCCGACGATGGCGACGAATTCACCGGAGCCGACCTTCAGGCTCGTCCCCTGCAGAGCGAGTGTTCCGCTCTCGTCCTCGCCATAGCGCAACGAGACGCGATCGAGCTCGACAAAGCTTCCGCCTTGGATTGTAGGGTGCGCAAAGGCGTGCTCTTGCACGCCGTGCGCACCGTCAGTGCCCAACCGTGTGGGCACGGCGCGCGTGGTCAAGCTTGAGTGTTGTGGATCATTGAGCGTGTGCGCGCCTTTGCCCACTCTACGAGCTCAGCCGCGGCGCAGAATGCCGCGCTCGATCATCGCATGCACGCCTTTGACGTTGTTCACGGTTTGCGTGATGTGGAGATCGACGGCAAAGCTGCTCAACGCGTAGGCCTCGTCGCGAGTGACATTCGTGAGCGCGACGATCCAGTCGAGCATTTCACTTAACGCCGTGCGCGTCGCCACGTCGAGATCGACATCAACGCCGAAAGTGATGAGATGGCTCGGTGTTTGCGCGCGCGGCAGGCGCCAGCGCAGATCCTTGCGCACGTGAAACTCGAACGTGCCTTTCAACGCGGTTTCGACGGCGGTACCGTTGACTTCGCCGTCTCCCTGGGCGGCATGGCCGTCGCCGGTCGAAAACAGCGCGCCCTCGTTACAGATGGGCAGATAAATGGTGCTTCC
>DATCJI010000416.1:0-3347 GCA_036562835.1 Xanthobacteraceae bacterium
GGCAACTCGACAGGGTCATTGCGCGCAATCAGCGCCGCGACGGTCACGATGCTCCGGTCTCTGCGATCGAGATCGGGCCGATTCCACAGATCAGCGAGAGGCCCGTGAGCATATTTTTCGAGGGCGGGCGCGACGGACCGCACATCGACACGATTCGGAATTGATTCGGACGCCATGGCCCTGGTCTCCTGTGCTTGAGCGGAAATAACGAGAGCCAGCGCGGTGATGATTGCACGCATGATGTCGTTGCTCCCTGGAGATGCCTTACGAGGACGCGAGCGCAGGATCAGCGCGCTGTGCATGGACGGAAAGAAGAAGAGCGCCTGCAATGGCGGCCGAGCCAAGTGCGGCCAGCATGCTGGCGGCGAATGCCGTGCGAGACCCGTCATGTCGGCGAGCATACCGAGAGCCGGCGTGCCGAAGCCGAGCGCCACGTCGAGAAAAGCGGTGTAAGCGCCCATTGCGAGTCCCCGGCTCTGCATCGGGACGTGGCGAACCGCTTCGACACCAAATCCTGGATAGACGAGCGAGTAGCCGATTCCGGTCAAGGCGGCGCCAACCAGCGCGAGCCCAAACCATGCTGAGAGCCAGATCAGGGCGAGACCAGCGGCTTCGATGGTTGCGCATATGAGCGCAACCCTCGCGCCGCCAAAGCGATCCGCCAGGTGACCGAACAGGAAGCGCGTAAGGATAAAAGCGGTTGCGAAGGTCGTAAACGCAGGCCAGGGGGCCCAGCCGCGGGCAACGAAGAGCAGCGCACTGAACGCAGTGATCGCGCCAAACCCTATGCTGCTCAAGGCCGATGCCGTTCCGGGCACCCAAACAAGCGCCATCACTTTCATCACGCCGGTCTGCACGTGCGCAATGGGGGGCACGCGTTCGAGCGGCGCGACAAACAGCAGCGTCAACACCGGAAGAGCTGTTGTCGCGAGCGCAACCGCAACAAAGCCGAAGGTACCGTATAGCGCGCTACCAATCGGCGCGCCGAGCGCAAAAGCGGCGAACATGGCGTTTCCGATCCAGGCCAGCACTTTGCTGGTGTTTTCCACACCGAGGAGCGCCAAACCCCAAGTCTGCGCGCCCGTGATGATGAAGCTTTCGCCTACGCCGAGAAGGGCGCGGCCGAGCAGCAGAATGGCGACTGAAATTGCTGGTCGGTTGATGAAGCTCAGAGACAGAAAATAGAGGAGTCCGGCCAGCGCTGCGGTCATCAGCCCTGCGATGACGGCGTGCTTGGCGCCCCGAAGGTCGGCATCCCGGCCTGCCCAGACGCGCGACAGGATGGCAGCTGCAAACTGGCTGCCAGCCACAAGGCCCACCAGAAATGTGCCGAGCCCAAGACCCCGATGCACATGCAGGGGCAGCACCGGTATTGCCACGCCGATCACAACAAAGGCGACAAATACCGAGGCCATGATCGGCAACAGCGCCGCGCTGGACCGGGTCTGCTTTCGTGCGACGTGGAGCTCAGTTCGGGCGCTGCTTCGAAAGTCCATGGTTCCTGGTGTGCAATGGGGCGCGAGGCTGTGTTGCGCTCAACGATGAGATTCTATGCGCTGGCCGCGCTTCCGATTAGTGCGCCCAACGCGAATGGACTTATGAGCGCGGCTCATAAAAACTGCTCGCGCGCAAGCTGGCGCTTGCGGCCGAATGGCCGTTCTGGCCACTTCTCGGTCAACGCAGGTCGGCAAAGGAGGTCGAGCCGCATGCCGTCCGCTGCGGCCGTGGCTGTATTGCAGGTTATTCGACCTGATCGTCGCCGCCGCGTTATACTGTGGCATGCTTACCCGTTGGCGGAGCAGATGCGAGCCGATCAACTTAAAGGCGCGAGTTCATTTCGCTGCTCGGTGCCGCGACCGGCCGATGCGACATGTATCCGCATTGGCTGGCGTGATATCTGAAGTCATGAATGGCATAGCCCCGCCACACGCCCTGGAGAACTCATGTAGCAGCGGCAAACCAGGAGGACATCGTCATGGCACCATGGCAGCCTGATCCAAGCTTCTATCCGTCCCCGCGCCTGGCCGCGAAAGCGCCGGCTGAAACCATTGCTTACGTCGCCGCCTTCGATCCCGAACGAAAAACGCCCGACGCAATCGCGGTCGTCGACGTCGATCCGAAATCTTCCTCATACTCGCGCGTTATCGGCACCGTTCCGGCTACGCACCCGGGTGACGAATTCCACCATTTCGGCTGGAACGCCTGCTCGTCGTGCCTGTGTCCCAATGCCCCGCACCCGCATGTCGAACGCCGCTATCTGGTGGTTCCGGGTCTGCGCTCCTCGCGCATCTACATCCTCGACACCAAACCCGACCCGCGCGCACCCAAGATCGTGAAGGTGATCGAGCCGCAGGAGATCGCGGAAAAAACCGGCTACACGCGCCCGCACACCGTGCATTGCGGGCCGGGCGGCATTTACGTCGCGGCTCTGGGCAACAAGGACGGCAATGCGCCAGGCGGCATCTTCGTCATGGACCACGAGAGCTTCGAGCCGCTGGGACGTTGGGAGGTGGAGCGTGGCCCGCAGCAGCTCGCCTACGATGCCTGGTGGCACCTCGGATACGACACGATGGTGACGAGCGAGTGGGGCACGCCCGACACATTCGAAAACGGGCTCGTGCCCGAGATTCTCCTCGGCAGCAAATATGGCCGGCGGCTGCATTTCTGGGATTTTACAAAGCGCAAGCACCTGCAGCAGATCGATTTCGGTGAAGAGCACCAGCTGGTATTCGAGCTGCGTCCGGCGCACGATCCCACCAGGGCGTACGGCTTTGTCAATTGCGTCATCAGCCTCAAAGATCTGTCCGCCTCCATCTGGACCTGGTTCCGCGAAGGCGAGAAATGGGCAGTAAAGAAAATCATCTCCATTCCCGCCGAAGCCGCCGACCCCGACCTCCTGCCGCCCGTGCTCAAGGGTTTCAAGGCGGTGCCGCCGCTGGTCACTGATATCGATCTCTCGATGGACGATCGCTTCCTCTACGTCGCGTGCTGGGGGACCGGCGACCTGCAGCAATACGACGTCTCCGACCCGTTCAACCCGAAGCTCACCGGCAAGGTGCGCATCGGCGGCATTGTCTCGCGCGCGAGCCATCCGGGCGCGAAGAATGGCAAGCTCAATGGCGGCCCGCAGATGGTCGAGGTCAGCCGCGACGGGCGGCGCGTCTATTTCACCAATTCGCTTTACGGCGCCATCGATCCGCAATTCTATCCGGAAGGGATCGACGACTGGATGGTGAAGCTCGACGCCAAACCGGACGGTGGCATTGCCTTCGATCCGAAGTTCTTCATTGACTGGCCGAAGGGGCACCGCCCGCATCAGGTTCGCCTGCAGGGCGGGGCTGCTCTTC
>DATCJI010000476.1:0-4950 GCA_036562835.1 Xanthobacteraceae bacterium
CTGGCGAAGTCTCTCGCTGTAAAGCGGGCGCACGAAGCAGCGCGGCAAGTCCGCAAGGCTGCGGGCTGAAGCCGCGCCTGCGGCTCGCCGTCACAATCGACCGCGCATTTCGTGTCTGCTAGGGTGCTTTAGGGCAAGTCCCACGCTATTGCGCGCATAGGGATCCCTCATGCTGCGCCTCACCAGAGCACACGCTTGCCGGATTTCATCCTAGCCATCGATCAGGGCACGACGTCGACGCGCGCCATTGCGTTCGATGAAGCGCTGCTCCCTGTGGCGAGCGCACAACAGGAATTTGCCCAGTTGTATCCGGCGCCGGGTTGGGTCGAGCACGATCCCGAGGCGATCTGGTCGAGTGTGTTGGCCACCGCGAAGGATGTGGTTAGACAGCTGCCAAGCCCCGGCGGGAAGATCGCAGCAATGGGGATCGCCAACCAGCGCGAGACGGTTGTGCTTTGGGACCGCGCGACCGGGCGTCCCCTGCACAATGCAATCGTGTGGCAGGACCGGCGCACAGCCGAGACATGCGCGAGCCTGCGCCGTGAAGGACACGAGCGGACCATTGCCAGGCGAACCGGGCTGCTTCTGGATCCGTACTTCTCCGCAACAAAAATTCTCTGGCTGCTCGACAATGTAAAAGGGGCGCGCGAGGCGGCCGAACAGGGTCGACTCGCAGTGGGTACAATCGACAGCTTTCTCCTCTGGCGGCTCACCGGTGGCAAGCTGCACGTCACCGACGCGACGAATGCCGCGCGCACGCTGCTGCTCGATGTGCAGCGCGGTTGCTGGGACAAAGATCTGTGCGAGCTGTTTCGCATTCCTCCGTCGCTCCTTCCCGAGGTTCGCGACTGTGCGGCTCGTTTCGGCAGCACCACCGCACTCGGTGGATCCATTCCGATCTGTGCGCTCGTGGGCGACCAGCAGGCGGCAACGGTAGGGCAGGGCTGCTTTGCGCCCGGCATGCTCAAGGCGACCTACGGCACCGGCTGCTTTGCGCTGCTCAACACGGGCGAGACGCCGGTTGCCTCGAAGAACCGCCTGCTCACCACAATTGCGTATCAGATCGCGGGTCGAAGGACCTACGCGCTTGAGGGCGCCATTTTCATCGCCGGCGCCGCGGTGCAATGGCTGCGCGATGCAGTCAAGGTGATCAGCTCCGCACCGGAAGTGAATGCGCTGGCCGCGCGGGCGGATCCAGCCGAAGAGGTCTATCTGGTACCCGCATTCGTGGGGTTGGGGGCGCCCTGGTGGGATGCCGATGCGCGCGCGGCAATTTACGGGCTCACCCGCAACGCGGGTGCCGCCGAGCTCGCGCGGGCAGCACTGGAGGCGGTCGGTTATCAGACGCGCGATCTGCTCGAAGCCATGCGCGCGGATTGGCCTGCAGCGGGATCGCAGACCATTCTTCGCGTGGACGGAGGCATGGCCGCAAGCGACATTACAATGCAATTCGTCGCCGATATGCTTGGCGCGCCTGTGGATCGTCCCGCCGTGATGGAAACCACCGCGCTTGGAGCCGCCTACCTCGCAGGTGTAGTTGTGGGGCTCTGCCCTGATCCGGCCGGCTTCGCGCAAATGTGGAGATGCGAGCGACGTTTCCAGCCGCAACTCGATGCCGAGAGCCGCGAGCGCAAATGGCGGGGTTGGCGTGCGGCTGTCGAGCGTACACTGAGCAGCAGAGCGCATTGAACCGCACGATGGCTGCGATCGCGCGCAACGCTACGCCTCAGCAGCGCGTCCTGGTGGAGCTCGAGGATGTGCACAAGCGCTTCGGCGAGAGTGCCGCGGTCGAAGGTGTATCGCTGAATATCCTGGAGGGAGAATTCCTCGCGCTGCTTGGCCCCTCTGGGTGCGGCAAGACCACGCTCCTGAGAATGCTTGCCGGCCTGGAGACGTCGGACGGCGGGCGCATTCTGCTCGACGGACAAGACCTCGCGGCGGTACCGGCATATCGGCGGCCCATCAACCTGATGTTTCAGAACTACGCTTTGTTTCCCCATCTGAATGTCTACAACAATGTGGCATTCGGGCTGCGTCAGGAGCGGATATCACGGGCTCAGATAGAACAGCGCGTATCCGAAATGCTGGCCCTTGTTCGCCTGGAGGGCTTTGGCCGACGTAAACCACACCAGCTTTCCGGCGGCGAGCGCCAGCGGGTAGCGCTTGCGCGGTCGCTCGCGAAGCGTCCTCGTCTCCTCCTGCTTGATGAGCCCCTTGCTGCGCTCGACAGAAAATTGCGCGGAGAAACTCAATTCGAGCTGATGCAGCTGCAAAGAAAGCTTGCTCTGACCTTCGTCATCGTCACCCATGACCAGGAGGAGGCGATGACAGTCGCCGACCGCATGGGCGTGATGCATCGGGGACGCCTCGTCCAGGTGGGCACGCCAGCCGAGATATACGAGGAGCCGAATTCCCGCTGGGTCGCCGACTTCATCGGCGACGTCAACCTGCTCGAAGGGAAAGTCCTTGCTTCGGAACGGCAGCGCGTCGTGATTGACACGCCAACGTGCGGCCGCCTGCGGGCGAATTCGTCGGCTGCATGCAAGCCCAGCGATACAGTGTGCGCAGCACTTCGACCCGAAAAGATCAGCATTGCTTGCGAAGCATCTGAAGCTTCGCACGAGAACTGCACCGCTGGCGATGTGACCGAGGTTGGCTATCTGGGCGATCTTACGCTCTTCAAGGTGCACTTGCACAACGGCTTCATCATGAAGGCATCGGCTGCCAATGTCGCGCGCCGGACTGAGCGGCCGGTTGCACCGGGAGATCGCGTATGGCTGAGCTGGTCGGCGGATGCACTGGTCGTGCTGACACGATGACCACTCAAGGAATGCGATGCTGAGTCCTCCTGCGCCTCGGCCATGGGCCCGGCGTCTTGTCGTGCTGGTCCCGTATCTTTGGCTCTTTGTGTTTTTTCTGCTGCCGTTCCTGATCGTGTTGAAGATCAGCCTGTCGCATACTGCGATCGCACAGCCCCCTTACGTGCCCGTTTTCGATCCGGCAGCCGGCTGGCAGGGATTGCGCGCTTACCTTGGGTCGCTGTCGTTCGAAAACTATGGTCTCGTCGTCTCCGACAGCCTGTACCTTGCATCCTATATGAAGAGCCTCGCCATCGCGGGCACATCGACATTGCTCGTACTGCTCATCGGATACCCGCTTGCCTACGGCATGGCACGGACACCGCGCCGCTGGCAGCCCGCGCTGTTCATGCTCGTCCTGCTGCCGTTCTGGACATCGTTTTTGATCCGCATCTACGCGTGGGTGAATATTCTCCAGCGTGACGGGTTGCTGAACCAGGTTTTGGTCGCGCTGCATATCGTCGACGAGCCTCCGGGCTGGCTCGCCAGCGATACCGCCCTCTTCATCGGAATGGTCTATTCCTACCTGCCATTCATGGTGCTGCCGCTCTACGCCAGTCTCGAAAAAATGGACCGTACCCTCATTGAGGCCGCTGCCGATCTCGGCTGTCCATGGTGGAAGGCGTTCTGGCGCGTGACCTTTCCGCTTTCGATGCGCGGCATCGTCGCCGGCTCGCTCCTCTGCTTCATCCCCATGGTGGGCGAATTCGTGGTTCCCGATCTGCTCGGCGGTTCGGAAAGCATGATGATTGGCCAGACCCTATGGACCGAATTCTTTCTGAACAAGGACTGGCCGGTTGCCTCGGCCGTTGCGTTTCTGCTGCTGATCATTCTGCTCACGCCGCTTCTGGTCTACGAGCGCCTGCAGGTCCGGGATGCGAGGAGCCGCTAGCATGCGCGGAATGACTCGTTTCAACATCGCCTCCGTCGCGCTCGGCCTGGCCTTCCTGTATCTTCCGATATTCGTTCTGATCATCTACTCGTTCAATGCATCACGGCTTGTCACCGTGTGGGCGGGCTGGTCCACGCAATGGTATGCCGAGCTCCTGCATGACCATGCGATACTTGAATCGGCCTGGGTGACGCTCCGCGTCGGATTGCTTTCCGCCACATTGGCAACGGTGCTGGGCACGCTCGCGGCCATCGCACTGGTGCGGCTTGGGCGCTTTCGCGGCCGGCTGTTGTTTTCTGGACTTGTTTATGCGCCGCTGGTCATGCCTGAGGTGATCATTGGGCTGTCGCTCCTGCTTCTGTTCGTGGCAGCCGGTTTCGACCGCGGCTTCTGGACTTTGTCGATTGCACACGCCACGCTCACGGCCTGCTTCGTCACCGTGGTCGTGCAGTCGCGGTTGTTGGAGATCGATCCGACTTTCGAGGAAGCGGCGCTCGATCTTGGCTGTCCGCCCGTGAAGACGTTTTTTGCGATCACTCTCCCGCTGATCCTGCCGGCGCTGGTTGCCGGCTGGATGCTGGCCTTCACTCTTTCGCTCGACGATCTGGTCATCGCAAGCTTCACCACCGGCCCGGGCGCCACAACCCTGCCCATCCGCATCTATTCCGAGATCAGGTTGGGGGTGAAGCCGGAGATCAATGCGATTTGCACCATCATGATCGGGGTGATTGGCGCCGCCGTGCTGGCAGCGTCTTTATTTTCCAAATTACGAACTCCCGGAGTATGATGGTGGAGACTAGGCTGAGGCGACGAGGGCGCGATAAAGACTCGCGGGCAGCATAAGCACTGCAATGTGAAAGCAGAAGGTCGCACGGCTTATTCATAAAGTCGGCATAAACAGTTCTCGCTTCAGTAAAACAGAATAACATCGGCCGCGACTGTGAGCTGGTCGCGTCGGCTGCCGTGATCGTAGGCCGGGGCATTGTAGGAGTGCTCGTAGCGCAACTCGGGCCGGAACAGGCCGGTATTCTCGCCCCAGGCATTAAACCAATGCCCCCAGCCGATGCTGTGCGTCGTATATCTGGTAGCAGTTCCCGTGCGCTGGCCGCGATCATCGCTGAAATATTCGTTGCGCATGACGAAAAAGTCGGTCTTCGTGATCTTGAAATTCTGATAATTCACTATCGCCCAGGCAGGAGC
>DATCJI010000510.1:0-6149 GCA_036562835.1 Xanthobacteraceae bacterium
GCCATGCGCATGGCCTCGCTCCAGGGCTCGGCCCCGAAGCAGCCGTAGCGCAAAGAAAGCGTGCGAGAATCGACGCCCATGCCTGCGGCCACCTCTGCGATGTTGAGCGCGTATGAAGGTGTCGCCCCCAGAATGCTGGCATTCAAATCCTGGAGAAGCAGGACCTGCCGCTCGGTCATGCCTCCCGAAACCGGCACCGTCGTAAGCCCGAGCCGTTCCGCGCCGTAATGAAACCCGAGCCCGCCGGTGAAGAGGCCATAACCGTAGGCGTTGTGGAAGACGTCGCCCGGGCGCGCACCCATGCAGGCGAGGGAGCGCGCCATCAGATCGGACCATACATGGAGATCGGCGTGCGTATACGCCACGACCGTCGGCTTGCCGGTCGTGCCGGAGGAGGCATGCACCCGCGTCACCTGCTCCCGCGGCACCGCAAAAAGCCCGAACGGATAATTGTCGCGCAGCTCGACCTTCTGCGAGAACGGCAGGCGTGCCACATCGGCAAGGCTTTTGATGTTTTCGGGTGCGACCTTGGCGGCCTGCAGCTTGCGGCGCACGTGCGAAACGTTGGCATAGACATGCTCGACCGTCTGTTGCAAGCGCTGCAGCTGCAGCGCAGCGAGCTCGCTCCGCGGCATCGTCTCCGCCGCTCGATCAAACAGGAACGGGTCCCGCATGCGCGTCACTGCTTGCGTCCTGCGACACGCGCAGCCTTGGCCTTGATGCGCTCGAGGGTGCGCGCCTTCTCGACGACGAAACGCGTGTGGCTGCCGCTGCCGATGGCATCGAGATCGTCTTTGACCGCGACGTCGAACGAAATCTTGCGGCCTTCCATGGATTTCACCTGCACGTCGATTGCCACCGTCATGCCCATGAGCGTCGGCGCGAGATGCTTGACGGCAACCTCCATTCCGACCGAATCCTCTCCCGCATCCGCATGTTCCAGGATGAGGTCGCGGCAGGTATGCTCGATGTCCCGGATCATGGATGGCGTCGAGTATGTGCGCGCCTCCTCGCCCATGAAGCTGATGGTGCGATCGCGATCGATGGTGATGGGGCTGGTGCGGGACAGGCCTGGACGAAGGCTTGGTTTCATGATGTTTTCTCCGAGCCCGATTTCGCTGCCGGAGTGAGGATAGGAGAGGGTGCATGAGCGCGTCCACTGCCGGCGATGCGCTGCGGATCGCGGGGTTTGCCGAGGCGGATTGGCAGCAGTGCCTCGCGGCAGAGCCCGATCACCCGGCTGCGTTCACGGCGGACTGCAAGCGGTTTTCCGAGTTCTGGACGCGCGCAGCGGACCTGATCGCGAAGCTCCCTGCAAAGCCGAAGCGCAGCGAGCAGGAGAAGGCCGCGACAGCTCTGTTGCAGGAGCGGACGCGCGGCGCACGTGTGCGTTTCCTGCGCCGGCACGTGGATGACGTCTATGACGCGCTCACCGCGCGGCGGTCGCGCTTCGTACGCGTCGAGGACCTCGTAGTGCGCGCGGCCGAAAGCATACCGGGGCTTGTGCCCTCCACCGCGCAGCTTGCCGCGGAGAGCAATTGTTTGCAGCGGGACAAGCAGGGATACGAGATCGACCAGGCTCTGTTCCTCGCTGCCATCCTCGAAAGCCCTCCCGCCGGCCGGCACCTCTGTCAGGCGATGCTGTTGGCGCGACCCGAGGCGCAGGAGCTCGCGCCGAAATTCGCCCGGGAGGGAGGGATCGAGCTCACCGGTGCGTCTTTAACCCGGCAAGGCAAGGCCGCCATCCTTAAGCAGAGTAATGCGCGATTCCTCAACGCCGAGGATCAGACGACGCTCGATGGCACGGAAATCTGCCTCGACGTCGCGCTGCTTGATCGCGCGAGCGAGATCGTGGTGATGCGCGGCGGACCCGTAACGCATCCCAAATACAAAAACCGCCGCGTGTTTGGCGCCGGCATCAATCTTACGCATCTTTATCACGGCCGCATTCCCTACCTTTGGTACCTCAAACGCGATCTCGGCTACGTGAACAAAATATACAGGGGGCTCGCGCTTGCGCACGAGCCGCCGCCCGATGAGTTCGGTGGCCAGACGATCGAGAAGCCCTGCATTGCCGCGGTGGAAAGCTTCGCCATCGGCGGCCACTGTCAGCTCTTGCTGGTCATGGACTATGTGCTCGCCGAGCGCGACGCATTCATCACCGTGCCGGCGCGCAAGGAAGGCATTATTCCGGGCGCCGCCAATATGCGGCTGCCGCGGTTCACGGGCGATCGCATCGCTCGGCAACTGATCCAGTACGAACGCCGCCTGGACTGTGACAGCCCGGAGGCGCGCCTCATCTGCGACGAGATTGTTGCCCCGGGCGAGATCGATGTGGCCATCGAGCGTGTCGTATCCGGTCTCACCAATTCAGGCGTCGTCAGCGCGGCCGGCAACCGCCGCACCATTCGCATCGCCCAGGAGCCGTTCGATCTCTGTCGCGCCTATTTTGCGATCTACGCGCGCGAGCAGGCTTTTTGTCATTTCAGCCCGGCCCTGATCGCCAACCTCGAGCGCTACTGGAACGCGCCGAACCGCGCGCCCTAGCGTCGGTCGCCGCCGCTCACGAATGTAGGGCGGGGTTTCAAACCCGCCCGGACGCCACAAACGCAGCGGTGAAATTGTGCATGGATCGTGATAAAGGACAGGCCGCACATCGCACGAGCGGCATTTGCCAAGAGAGGGCGGGTTTCAAACCCGCCCCTACACGTATGGAGAAGGACATCGAGCATGGCCAAGTTCACCTATGACCATATGCACCTGCGCAGCCCGAATCCTGAGGCGACGGCGCGCTGGTATGAGCAGATGCTCGGTGCCGAGGTCATTCGCAGCATGCAGGAAGGGAGGCCGCGCATCGATCTCAAGCTTGGCGGCGCGAATATTTTCATTGCGCCGGTCACGGCCGGCGATGGCGTAAACCCGCCCCCGACGACTCCCTATCAGGGCCTCGACCATTTCGGGTTGTGCGTGACCGGCATAGACGCGATCGTGGCCGAGCTAAAAGGAAAGGGCGTCAAGTTCACCAAAGAGCCGACCACGGTCCGCCCGGGAGTGCGCATCGCGTTCCTGCGCGCGCCTGAGGGAGTTTCCATTGAGCTTCTCGATCGCACGGTGGCTTGAGCGGATCGGCGGCAGGCACCACATTCCCGGGAACAGGGAAATGCGTGCCATGCAGGAAAAAAAATTCGAGGTCACCCATAGCGACGAGGAATGGCGACGTCTGCTCACGCCCGAGCAGTACCAGGTCATGCGGCATCACGGGACCGAACGCCCCGGCAGTTGCGCGCTCAATTATGAAAAACGGCCCGGTACCTTCTATTGCGCCGGCTGCGGACAGCGCCTGTTTGAAGGGAAGAAGAAGTTCGAGAGTGGCACCGGATGGCCGAGCTTCAACGATCCCGTCCCGGGCTCGGTCGAAACGTCGAGCGATCGCAGCTACGGGATGGTGCGCACCGAGGTGCATTGCAGCCGCTGCGGCAGTCACCTGGGCCATGTCTTCGAGGATGGCCCGCCGCCCACGCACCTGCGCTACTGCATCAACGGCGTGGCAATGAACTTCGAGCCGGCTGCGTCGTAGTACCCCCAGCACCGTAGCCCGGATTGAGCGCAGCGAAATCCGGGATTTTTCTCCCCGGATATCGCTTCGCTCTATCCGGGCTACAAGTGCTTTTTCAAAAACTCGGCGAGGGCGGCGACATCCTTCTTCTCGCCGGCAAAATCCTGCGCGATCTGCTGGTAAAACTGCGCTGCCCCTGAGTACAGCGCGCGTGCGGCGGGATCGTCTCCGACGAAATCGGCAATCTCCTGCATCTCGGCAACCCAGCGATAAGCCTTGGGCGGCATGCGCGACAGCGAACGCTTGAGAAAGGCCAGCATGGCCGCCTGGCTCTCGTTGAGCTCCGCGAAGAGCGCATCGGCGCTGCCCGCGCGCGTCGCCGCAAGCAGCATGGCGGCGCCCACCGCCTGCGTGCCCTTGGTGATGCCCGCATAGGACATCTTCAGCGCCGATGCAGCGCTCAACTCGCCATCGAGCACGCGCACGTCGAGTCCATATTCCCGCAGGGTCGCGAACCGGTTCGCAGCGGTGCCGGATGCGTAAAAGCGAGGACCTGCGTCGCCGGGCATGGGCGGCGGACCGATGATGCCGCAATCGACAAACGGCGACCCGGTGGGCGCAATCGCTGCCGCAATGCGCTCCACAGTTGTCGGGTTCACGGCATTGCAGTCGACGTAGACAGGCTTGCTGTTGCTCGCCGTGAGCGCCGGCACAAATCGGCGCGCGAGGTCTACCGCATCTCCCGGCGGCACGATGGACAGAATAAAATCTGCCGCGGCGATCTCTTCGTCACGCGCCGCGACCATTTCGACGCTGCCCGCCCGCTGCACGCTTTCCGTGCTCCGGCCCGCAAGCGAGGTGAGCACACGCATGCCGTTCCCGGTGAGCCGCTTTCCGACCGCAGCCCCCATGCTGCCCGGTGCAACAATTGCGATCACAGGAGCCATCGAGCTTCTCCCCAACGTAAAAGATGCTTATGTCATGCGCGGACCCACCTTGCACGCCGGGTCGAAGGAGGAACTGATGAAGCTTTATTTTGCCCCCGGTGCCTGCTCGCTCTCGCCTCATATCGTGCTGCGCGAAACCGGCGCGAACTTCGATCTCGAGCAGGTCAACAATAAGGAGAAGAAGACCAGGTCCGGGCAGGACTACTGGTCCATCAATCCCAAGGGGCAGGTGCCCACGCTCGAGCTCGACAATGGCCAGCGCCTCACCGAAGGGCCGGCAATCGTGCAATGGATCGCCGATCAGAATCCGGATGCGGGCCTCATTCCTCCGCCTGGAAAGTTCGAACGCTACCGCGTGCTCGAGTGGCTCAATTTCATAACGTCGGAGCTGCACAAGACCTTCGGTCCGTTCTTCAAGCCGACAACTCCGGACGCCTACAAGCAGATTTCGCGCGAAACTCTGGAAAAGCGGCTGGATTGGCTCGACAAGGAGCTCGCCGGCAAGCAATTCCTGACAGACAACCATTTCACCGTCGCGGATGCCTATCTCTTCACGGTGCTGCGCTGGGGCCCCAATGTAGGCATCGACGTTGCGAAATGGCCCAACGTGAAGGCCTATATGGATCGCGTCGGCGCGCGCAAAGCCGTGCAGGAGGCGCTCAAGGCCGAGGGCTTGGCACAGTAAAGAGGTAGCCCGCATGAGCGAAGCGACATGCGGGAAAGCTTGCCCCGGATATCGCTGACGCTCATCAAAGCTACGGGGGGCTAACCCCCCAACGGCGGCGCGATGGTGACGCTGAGCCGGCCAACGCCCTCGACCTCGCATTCGATCTTGTCGCCCGCGACGGTGGCGGCGACACCCGAGGGTGTGCCGGTCATGATGACGTCGCCCGGGGCGAGCTCGACCATCTCGCTGAGCTTCGCAATCACCTCCGGCACTTTCCAGATCATCTGCGAGAGATCCCCGTCCTGGCGGATCTGCCCGTTCACCTTCAGCACGATGCGGCCCTTGCCGGGATGACCGATCCTGCTCGCGGGAGCAAGCGCTCCGCAGGGCGCCGAAGCATCGAACGCCTTGCCGATCTCCCAGGGCCGCTTCATGTTGCGCGAGGCGATCTGCAGGTCGCGCCGCGTGAGATCGATGCCCACCCCATAGCCGAAGATGCAGTCGAGCGCGCGCTCGGGCTTGATGTTGCGCCCACCTGACTGCAACGCCACCACGAGCTCCACCTCGTGATGCATGTCCTTGGTCAAGGGCGGATAGGACACACTGCCGCCATCCGGTACGATCGCATCCGCGGGTTTGGCGAAGAAGAACGGCGGCTCGCGCACGTCCTGGCCCATCTCGCGGATGTGCTCCTCATAATTGCGTCCGACGCACCAGATGCGCCGCACCGGAAATTTCTTCTGCGTGCCCGAGACCGCAATCGCAGGCTGCGGCGGCGGCGGAATCACGTACTGTTCCTTATCAGCGCTCATGTGTCCCATCGTTTGTAGGAATTGCGCGGTTGGTGCGGCAGACCCGACGTATTCCCCTCCCCCTTGTGGGGAGGGGATAGGGGTGGGGGTTACAGGAAAACAAATAAATTCACCAACGTGCCCCCACCCCCAACCCCTCCCCACGCTCGCAGCGCCCAAGGCGCTGC